>JANLHH010000056.1 GCA_024654605.1 Patescibacteria group bacterium
TTTAAGTCTCGTATGTCTACCATTTCATCACCCCGGCATGTTGTTACATTCTACATAAAATTAAAGAATCAGAGAAGCCGCTTCTCTGATTCTTTAAAATTGAGGCGTGAGCGGGAATCGAACCCGCGCATGTCGGTTTTGCAGACCGAAGCGTTACCACTTCGCCACCACGCCTTATATATTAATTACCAATGTACTTTTGTGGCGCCTTTCTGTTATCAGAGAACGCTTCGGTCCGCGACCTCAGTCTGATGTTCTCTCGCTCGCGCTCGTGCCACTTCGCCACCACGCCTTATATTACATATGTGACAACTCATCCAACCGCTGGCGGTTCTTCTCTCCCTTGTCTATCGCAAAATCGATCTGCGGAATAAATTGCAGTCTTGCCTTTGATTTTACATAATTTTTGAAGTCTTGTCGCTTTCTTTTGATAAAGGCAAACGCCGCACCTTCTCCTTCTTCTGGGAGCACGGTGATGAAAATAAGCGCCCGCCGCGTATTTTCGGATACCCGGCAGTCGGTCACCGTGATCATGGAGGTGCCGCTTGATTCCACCAACAGAAACTGCGCCGCAAGCTCCATTAAGAGCCCTCTTAGTTTTTCTTGTTTCATTCCCATGTCTATTTGATGATTGTGGTAAATGAGGCAATGGTGTCTCCGACGGCAATCTCTGTTTTTGATTCGATCATTGCGCCGCATTCGTTCCCTTCCTTTACTTCGGTCGCTTTTATTTTTTGCTGCTGTAATTCCAATATCTTTCCGCTGCCGATCTCTGTTTCGCGTCTTGATATCTTCACATTTCCTCCGACCCGTATGAATCCGCTCGTCACTTTTCCGCCGAGCACCTGTTTATCTTTCGTTTTACCGAACACTTTAAGGATTTTTGCTTCTCCGACCCGTTCCTCAACTTCTTCTTTGGGCGCTCTCTTTTTCACTTCTTCTTCCAGATAGTCGGTGATGTTGTATATGATGGCGAATGTTTTGACCGTTATTCCGGTTTTTTCTGCCGCACTGGCCGCCTTACTATCCACCCGAACGCGGAATCCGATAATGATCGAATTGGGAGATCCGGACGCAACCTTGATGTCGTTCTCGGTGATATCACCGACCCCTTTGTGGATGATTCGAAACGATACCTTGTCGTGTTGAACCTTGCCGAGTTCTTTCTGAACGGCTTCCAGTGTTCCCAATGCGTCAGTTTTGAAGACAATTGGGATCACCAGTTCCGCATTTTCCGGACCGACAATCTCTTTGGTTTGCTCCGTGGTGTCGTATTCTCTCGCTTTTTCCTCAGCCTCTTTTTTTGATTCGCAGGCGAGTACCGTGAGTCCGGTGTCGGGAACTTTATTAAAACCCGTGATGCGCACAGGGGAAGAGAAAGTCGCTTCTTCCACTTCTTTGCCCAAGAAATCTTCCATGTATCTCACGGGAGAAAATGAGTCACCGCTCACCACGCACATACCCTTGCGCAGGGTGCCGTCAGTGACCAGAAGGGTCGCGGAAATTCCTTTTTTCGGATCAACATTCGATTCAATGACAATGCCTTGAGCGGACGCGTTCGGGTCCGCCTTGAGTTCCGCAAGTTCCGCAACCAAGAGCACCATATCAAGGAGTTCGGTTATGTTCGTTCCTTGTTTGGCGGAGATCTCCACGTACGGCACGTCACCCCCAAACCCTTCGAGATAGATCCCGTGCTCAACGAGTTCATTTTTTACTTTGGGTACGTTTGCGTTCGGCTTGTCGATCTTATTGATCGCGACGATGTAGGGGATAGAAGCTTTCTTGATCGCTTCAAGCGCTTCCAGCGTTTGCGCTTTCACGCTGTCTTCCGCGGAGACCACAAGGATTGCTATGTCGGCAACACGAGCCCCACGTGAGCGCATGGCGGAAAACGCCTCGTGTCCGGGTGTATCCAAAAACGTTATGCGGTTATCTTTGTGGCGCACTTCATAAGCGGAGAGGTGCTGGGTGATTCCCCCCGACTCACCCGAAACCACATTCGTTTTTCTTATATAGTCAAGGAGTGTCGATTTTCCATGGTCAATATGCCCCATAACCACAACGATGGGCGGGCGTTCTATAAGCGTAGTTGTCTGTGGTTTGGTTTGCATGGTTGGCATAACGTTGTAAAAATACAATAAATTCGGGCAATTAGCAAGGTTTGTCATCCGTATTGATGAACAAAAAATGCCCCACCAATCCAAGATTGAAAGGAGAAGCAGATGGTTACTCGTTAAAATTTCGCGCGCTTTTGATCGCTTGTTTTTCTTCACCGGAGAGCTCGTATTCCGAGGAGAACTTTTTAACCGGCTTTGCGTATACACTGACGCGTTCACGTGAGTAAAGACTGGAGAGTACGACACCATCGCCATTCTCATTCAAAAGCGCGGTGGCGAAGCTCTGATTGCTCCCCGCACCGGTACCCTTAAAAGGGTTGAATCGCACAGTGCTCATACCCTGCACGCTTCGTCTGATCCTTTGTTCCGCCTTGACCAGATATTCTTCAATCTGTTTTTGCGAGAGATGCAGTCCGCTTACTTCCCGCCCAAGTTGCGCGATTGTGTCTTCCAAGCTCTTTGCATTCTTGCCTCGCAAGAGGCGCGAGAATTTAAATTCCAAACGAATGATCCATAAAAGTACCAGGATGAGTATTCCTAGAAGAGCATATATGAGAATTTGTTCATTGATGAGCACCATTGACTACAAATTATACGCCATGAGTCGTGTTTTTGCAAAAGGTCGTGTTTCATTCTAGAATGAGCGTATGAAAAGAATTTTTCTCGATCACGCGGCGACGACACCACTTGAAAAAGAGGTGAAAAAAGTGATGGATGTATACGCGACGAAACATTTCGGCAATCCCGGCTCTCTTCACAAAGAAGGAGTCATTGGGAGAGAGGGAGTTGAAGCGGCCCGTGCGCAAGCGGCGCGCTTCCTCGGTGCGCTCCCGGAGGAAATCATATTTACCGGCAGCGGTACGGAAGCGAATAATATGGCCATTTTGGGTGTCTTTGAGGAGCTTTCGCAAAGCGGAGTTTCTTTGCGCAAGTGCCACGCCGTTACGAGCGTTATTGAACACTCCTCGGTGCTCCGAGTATTTCAAGCCCTTGAACGTAAAGGCCTTTCGGTAACCTATGTCGGGGTTAACAGTGGCGGTGTGGTTTCGTGCAAAGAAATAAAAGAGTCGCTTCGTGAAAATACAAAACTTGTTTCAATCATGCATGCGAACAATGAAATCGGAACCATAGAACCAATCCATGAGATCACCAAGACTGTGCGGCATTTTAAAGGAAAGTCGGAGCATATTTACCCGTTGGTGCATACGGACGCCTGTCAGACGCTCAGTTGCTCTTCACAGACCGTGCGAGCATTAGGTGTGGATATGCTCTCCGCGAGTGCGCAGAAGATATACGGACCAAAAGGAGTGGGGATGTTGTATGTAAAAAAGGGAACACCGATCGCGCCGCTTTTCTACGGCGGAGGACAAGAGAGAGGACTACGTCCCGGTACCGAAAACGTGGCGGGTATCGCTGGGTTTGCGCGAGCGCTCTCCATAACAGAAAAGTTGCGAGAAAAAGAATGCCTCCGTCTTGCCAAATTACGTGCTTATTTTCTTGTTCGACTGAAAACTCTTTTCCCGAATTGTGTCATCAATGGTGATGCAAAAGAGCAGTTGCCGCACATTGTAAATGTATCATTCCCCGGCACCGATCAGGAAGAGTTGGTGCTTCGCCTGGATGCAAAAGGTATAGCAGTCGCCGCGCGGAGCGCTTGCGGAGAGAAAGATGAAGACGTATCATATTGTATACAAGCACTTGGCAAAGGACATTACCCCAAATCAGCAGTAAGGTTTAGTATGGGGAGGGGCACCGGAAAGCAAGATATTGATTACACCATAAGAGCACTTAAGGAAATTTTTAGCACCATTACCAAATGAAGTACTAGACAATTATGCAATACGAAGCAAAAAATTATGAGCATCTGCTCGGCACCAAGGGATTTAGTGATGAACTTTTGAAAAATCACTTCAAGCTCTACCAAGGATATGTTGCTAACGTAAATAAGATTGGATCTCTGTTGGATACGGTTGAGATTGGAACGCCCGAGTACGCGGAACTGAAACGCAGATTCGGTTGGGAGTGGAACGGTATGCGGCTCCACGAGCTTTATTTTGAAAATATGAAAAAGGACGGGGGTGTCATAGACACGGAGAACAGTATATATAAAAAAATTATTGAAAGATTCGGTTCGTACGAAAATTGGGAAAAAGATTTTAAGGGTACGGGAGCGATGCGCGGAATAGGATGGGTCGCGCTTGCGTGCGACAAAGAGGACGGCAGGTTGTTCAATGTCTGGATCAACGAACATGATGGAGGACATTTAGCTGGAGTAAAACCCTTGCTCGTGATGGATGTATTTGAACATGCGTTCGTCCTTGATTACGGACTTAATCGTGCTTCCTACATCGATGCATTTATGAATGCGCTTGATTGGGGAGAAGTAGAGAGACGGCTCGCGAGATAAGATAAGAAAAACACTCTATCTTGTTTTAATCGCCCTCTCGGGCGGTTTTCGTTACACTTTTTCTTTAGGTTTTCTGCAGGTTTTCTTGCCCCCCTTTTTCTTTTCCTGTATTATAGGGATTAATGGAACTGGAAAAACTGACAAAAACACAAATCGTATTGCTGACTCTTTTTGTGAGTTTTATTACGTCTATCGCAACGGGCATCACGACGGTGACACTGATGGACCAAGCTCCTCCCGGCATTACAAACACAATCAGCAAGGTGGTGCAAACAACCATAGAACGGGTCGTTCCTGATAAAACCCAAGGAGCAACCGCGGTTACAACAGTGGTGGTCAAAGAAGAAGATCTTATCGCAAATGCTGTTGAGAATAATAAGCAAAGCCATGTCTACCTCTCTGTTTCCGTCACTCCAGAAAAGAAAGAAGGAGAGCAAGAAGGTGTGTTAAAAGAGGGTGCGTTTGTCGCGGAAGGGTTTATCGTTTCGGGAGACGGGCTCATCGTAGCTGATAGCGCATTAGTGGCTGACAAGGGAAGCTTGGTTGCGACTCTTTCGGATGGAACTATTCTTCCCGTACAGGTTGTGATACGAGACGAAGCAAAAGGTATCGTACTACTCGCACTACTACGGGGGGAGAAAGAAATCACTCACGTGAATCTGACAAACTCTGACAATGTAAAACTCGGAGAAGTCGTTGTCACTCTCGGCGGGACAGATAATTTACACATACTGACGGGAATCGTCTCGCGTCTTGATATGAAGACAGATATTGTTCCCAAGCTCGGTGACAATGTAACTGAAGGGGAAACGGAAGAGCTAACCTATTTAAGCGCGATCAATACCAACCTTGCCCTTACCTCAAAGGATTCCGGCAGTATGCTCTTTGATACGGATGGAAAAGTGGTGGGAATGAATATAGTGCGAGACGATTTCTCTTTCGCAGTGCCCGCAAATATGATTAAAGCGCTCATCATGACGCTTGCAGAGCAGCCAAAAAACGAGACAGGAGAATAAAAAGTACCCGCGGACCTATCCTTATTTGACTTTACGGAAAAATAGTGGTATTAAATAGTTACGAGAATTACCGTCGCTTTGTAGCGAGATAATATTCTTAAATACACACAACTATTATGCCTCCAATGAATCATTTCACAACTAAAGCAAAAGAAGCAATTCGCCGCGCACACGAATTGGCGATTGAACGCGGACAAAACCACGTGAGTCCGGTGCACTTGCTGACCGCGCTCCTTTTACAGGAAGAATCAATCGTAATTTCAATTCTGGATAAGCTTGAGGTGGACACCATATTGCTTACCGACTCTTTGTTGGAAACAATTGAATCTGCCGATTCACAAAACACTCTCTCACCTTCGTATCAGATATACCTGACACCCGAACTCGCGCGCATACTTGAAGATTCGGTGCGCGTGTCGCAGAGCCTCAAAGATGAATTTGTTTCAACTGAACATCTTTTCGTCGCGGTACTTAATATATCAAGCGAAGCAAAAGAGATTATCGCACGCTTCCGGGTTGATAAGGACGCGGTATTGAAAGTACTTGAAGAGCTGCGCAATTCAAATATTACGGAGGCAACAGCGCCAAAGAAATTCCGCGCGCTCGCAAAATACACCAGAAATCTCACCAAGCTCGCGGCTGAAGACAAGCTTGATCCGGTTATTGGGCGCGATAATGAAATTAGACGGGCGATGGAGATCCTCTCTCGGCGCACCAAAAATAATCCTATTTTGATCGGTGAGGCGGGTGTGGGAAAGACCGCGATCGCGGAAGGACTTGCGGTGCGCGTGGGCAAAGGCGATGTCCCTGAATCTCTGAAAGACAAAGAGATCGTCTCTCTTGATCTGGGTTCGCTTGTTGCTGGTACCAAATACCGCGGAGAATTTGAAGAACGCTTGAAGAATATCCTGAAGGAGATCGAGCGCGCCGAAGGGAAAATAATTCTTTTTATAGACGAGATCCATACGATTGTTGGCGCCGGTGCGGCTGAAGGGCAAATGGACCTTTCCAACATGTTGAAACCTGCGCTTGCGCGAGGTGAGTTACGTGCGATTGGTGCCACAACAATTAAAGAATATCAACGATACATCGAAAAGGATCCAGCATTAGCACGGCGCTTCCAACCGATCTATGTTGATGAACCGTCGCTGGAAGACGCAACGGCTATTTTGCGCGGACTGAAGGAAAAATATGAGATCTATCACGGCGTACGCATCACCGATGACGCCATTGTCGCGGCGGTAACTTTAAGCAGCCGATATATTACCAGCAGGTTCTTGCCCGACAAAGCAGTTGATCTGATCGACGAAGCGGCGTCTTCACTGCGCATTTCGCTTGAGAATAAGCCTCCTATCCTTGAAGATGCTCACCGTGCCATTATGCGACTGGAAGTGGAAAAGGAGGCGCTGAAGAAAGAAGCGGTTCCGACCGACAGGGCGGGAGCCAAAGCGCGCGGACGTATTCGCGTTATTGATAAGGAAATTGCCAACTTGCGAGAAAAAACAAAAGAGCTTGAGCTCAAGTGGCAGAATGAGAAAACGCTTCTTAATGAGATTAAGCAATTCAAGAAGCAAATGGAAACACTTCGCCTTGATGCGCAAAAAGCGGAAGTTCGCGCCGATTTGGGGACGGCCGCGGAGATTTTATATGGACAAATTCCCACTCTGGAGAAAGCATTAAAGGGCAAGCTCGCTCGCTTGAAGAAATTACAGAAGAAACGAAGGATACTTAAAGAAGAGGTAACAGGAGAAGATATTGCCGCTGTGGTGGCTCGATGGACGGGTGTGCCGGTATCGCGCATGCTTGAAGAGGAGGTGGAAAAACTTTCTCGAATGGAGGAAGAGCTCAAGAAGCGGGTAATCGGGCAAGATGAAGCCGTACGGAAAGTATCTGATGCGGTGAAGCGCTCTCGGGTGGGTATCGCCGACCCAAACAGACCGATCGGCTCATTCATCTTTTTGGGTCCGACGGGTGTCGGCAAAACCGAGCTGACCAAAACATTGGCAAAGTTCATGTTTGATGACGATAAGGCGCTCATTCGAGTGGATATGTCCGAATACATGGAACGACACTCAGTTTCCAAGCTGATCGGTTCACCGCCGGGATATGTGGGACATGAAGAGGCAGGACAGTTGACGGAAATGGTGCGCCATAGGCCGTACTCTGTGGTGCTTTTTGACGAAGTTGAAAAAGCGCACCCCGAAGTGTTCAATGTCCTGTTGCAGGTGCTTGATGACGGACGTTTGACCGATGCCAAAGGAAGGGTCATTAATTTCAAG
>JANLHH010000057.1 GCA_024654605.1 Patescibacteria group bacterium
GCGCATGGCCAAAACAAACCCATCAAAGTTTCGCAAGATCATTGAAAATATGGTTCCGTCGAATCTGGTAGAGGAAACGATTGCGGACTTTCAAGGTGACGCGGTAACGGAAAATAAAATATTGGTGGCGTTCAATACCATCACCGATTTTCAGCCCGCCGACTTGGGCGAGATGCCTATCGGGTACATAGACATGCCGAACGGGCGAGTGTTTTACATGATGAAGACGTATTACATCAAACAGTTGGATGTGATTCTGAGAGAGTGTATCTGGAAGATAAAAAATGGCGAGATGGAAGGTTGGACAAACCTGATGAAGTTAATTGCCGCGCTCATGCTCATGAACGCCGCGTCCGATGAGATCAAGGACTTCATCTTCCAGCGAGAATCAAAGTTCTCTGATAACGTCATCGACAACGGACTCAGACTCATCGGCGTCAGTCGCTACTCCATGCTCCAAGCAAAGCGGGACGGAGTGGTCGCCGCCGCAACGAACCTGTTCATGCCGCCCCTGAACATTGTCAGCGGCCCCGAGCGTGACCTGAAACATATTCTCAGCGTCTACAAGAACAACAAGGAAGTGGCGGCTGGCGACAAGAAGGGTGACAAGAAAGAGTTCAATGTCTGGAACATGGAAACATGGAAGATGACGCCGCTCGTTGGTATGAACTATCACTTCTGGATCGGTGGCGGCAGAGATCGGGTGATGAACCGCAGGCTCTCGGAACCGCTCCGGGAAAGCAAAGACCGTCTATTCAAGCCCGATGAGGTGAAACAGTTTCTTGACGAACTCAGGATGCACCGGGAAGCGGAGCGACTGACTCCGAAAGAAGCAGGGCAAAAACGCGGGCAGTTCTTCCGCAACCAGGCGAAAGTCAGGGCGGAGAAAGCCCGGAAGCAGAACAAACAACAATAGCGTATACAATTTTGCAAGGAGGTACGGCATGTTTCTCAAAAGGGTTTTTCTCTTCATCATCGCCCCCGCGATTTTGCTCATGCTCCTGTTCGCGGGCGCTCGGGTTGGCATTGCCGCTCATAACGGCAGAGACGCGGGTGATACATACACCCCGATAACATTCCCGCAACTCTCTGCGGCTGATACGTTGACTTCCGTGGATGTCAGGGGGCTGATCGGGGTAGTTGAAGTGCAATGCGTTGCCCGCTCTATTCGTTATGCAGGCTGGACGGCGGGAACGGACTCCGGATACTACAGACTGGCGAAGAGCCTTGACGATTCCAATTACGTTAATGTGAGTTCAGAGGGAACAACGGAGAAGATTTCAGCGGCGGGAGTGTACACGATCACCTACGATCTCGTGAAGTCCACAAACTTCCTGCGCATTGAGGTTCCCCGCGT
>JANLHH010000070.1 GCA_024654605.1 Patescibacteria group bacterium
GGCTCCCACTCCTTGTAAGCATATGGTTTCAGGTCTATTTCACTCCCCTCTCCGGGGTTCTTTTCACCTTTCCCTCACGGTACTAGTTCACTATCGATCTCTAAGAGTATTTAGCCTTACCAGTTAGTTCTGGTGGATTCCCCCAGGCTATTCGTGTCCTGGAGTACTCAAGAAGAGTAGTAAGAAAGATATCAAATTTTCACCTACGCGACTGTAACGCTCTCGGGTCAAGCTTTCCAGCTTGTTCGGTTAATGTGATATTTTGTAACTTTCCTCGATTTAACGACACTACTCCCTTACAACCCCGGTCATGCAAGCACGACCGGTTTGGGCTCTTCCCTTTTCGCTCGCCGCTACTTAGGGAATTCTTATTTAGTCTCTTTTCCTCCGGGTACTGAGATGTTTCACTTCCCCGGGTATACTTCCCGCCTTACGACGGGATGACAGAGGTTCACTCTGACGGGTTTCCCCATTCGGAAATCTTCGGATCACAGGTTGCTAGGCACCTTCCCGAAGCTTATCGCAGCCATGCTACGTCCTTCATCGCCTCTTAGAGTCAAGGCATCCACCATATGCTCTTAATTCGCACTTCCTAGTAGGAAATTGCGAGACCACAACGTTGTTTGTGTGTGTATTTGTTCACGCGATTTTTAACATTAAAAACCGCACAAACTGCTCTTTGTTTAAATGCTTTTTTATTACCTACATATTCAGTTTTCAAATAACAAGTATGATCCGGGGAAACAAAAAACCGCCTTTCGGCGGACATAAAGAAATCAAGACACAGATTTCTATTTCCGCCTTGGTTTTGTATTTCCTGTGTGTATCATACGTAGAGACCAGTATATACAAGTTGAAAATAATGTCAACCGAGCACCACTTTTACCTTTGAAACAAGAGTGTTTTTGGCATATAGCGCATCATTGTTTCTGTAGATACTCAATAGAGAAATTGGTAAAAGTGGTGCTCGGTCAACCCTACAGATTCAGTACTCATTGGGTCTTTCGGTGCTCCTTAGGGTCGCACCTTCGGTTCGTTTAAAAAAAACCTGCAAGGAATCATCCTTGCAGGGTACTACTCTCTTTAGAACTTGAGGTTTGAAGTAGATAGTTTAACACAGGTATAAGTTGCAGTTTTCGTCACATCTCTCGACCCATTCCAACCCCACGTCCTGACACCAAGTTGACCAGTCACTCTACTCAGTATGAAATCCGTTCTGCTGTCTTTGTCTATAACAACTTGGGTTTTACTAACTTGGCAGTACTGGACAGAGTCACCAATCCCACATACATTTTGTGTTTCCCATATTTTAATTTCATATGCCGAAGGGTAGTAATTGCCTTCTGTCTCACCTGTCTTATTGCAAGCAAGAACGATTGATTGCTTCCCCCTAATCCGTGAACTAATATCCTCTGCTTTATCTCGCGCCGCTTTCTCTTCTTGTGCCTTTTTTGCCGCCGCTTCTTTTTCTGCAGCAGCCTTTTCAGCCGCCGCTTCTTTTTCTGCAGCAGCGTCTTCAGCTTCTTCTTTAACTCTCTCTTCACACTCCTTATAAAGTCTTCCCATGTCGTAAAAGCAGGAGTTATGGTTTGGGTAAAACCCAGCGCAAGTCCATTGGTGGGATTTTTTGACACTGCGACACTCTGAACTGTCTTTGCTTTCATTAAACTCTTTTTTCCACTCCGCGTAATCTGCGCGCGCAGAAGAAATGAAAGCAAAAGAAATCAACAGAACCGCAAGAATGTGTTTCATTATGGTTTCCTCGTTCTCGTTACAGTAGCGTCAACAGTGCACACCCAGGCAAATGAATCTGTCCGTTTGTGCCAGCTGTTGTAGACATCCTTCGGTTTATCACAACTGCACTCGCCACGGCTTGTTGTGACATTGTAAAGGTATGTATCAGCACTCATTGCGTTCAGCCAGCTGTTCGCTTTGGCTTTTGCTTGTTGACAAGCAACAGAACTTGAGTCCATATCCCCGCCAGAGAACGTCTGGCGTTCAGTGCCTTCTCCTGCAGTGGCGGTAGTGGCGAAGGTTACAAACAACATTACAGCAATTAATCTCTTCATATTGAAGTCTCCTGTTGAGTTTCTGGAATAAGTTCAAGTTGGCTGTAAGATTCAGTATGAAATTCACACCCATGCGACACTTCAAATAAACATACAAAAAGTTCTCTGTTCCAACGCTCCTTTAGTTCTTTACCTATTTAATTTTCAAACAACTCGTCTGATCTTCCGAAAAAATAAAAACCGCCTTTCGACGGATGAAAAGAAATCCGGAACGAATCTCTAGTCCCACCTTAGTTTTACATTTTCCGTGAGTACCATATACAGATATCACTATACAAGAAATAAAAATAATGTCAACGAGGTTAACAAGGTTCCCTGCCATACAAAAACCCCGCTCTAGCGGGGTTTTTGTATGGTCTTCTTTCGTTACGAGATTATTTTGAAATATCCTTGTGGAGTTTCTCAATAAATCCGGTTGCCGCGTCACGGCCACCAAGACCGAACGCAAGACCGCCGGCAAGGGCAAGCATTGCCACTACGCCG
>JANLHH010000011.1 GCA_024654605.1 Patescibacteria group bacterium
CAAGGAAGGAACGATGGACTTTGCGTTCATGTTCATTCCTTCGGAGGCGATCTACTACGATTTGTTGGTCAATAAAGTCGGTTCGGTAAAAAGTTCAACACGAGATCTCATTGAATACGCTTTCCGCGAGAAGCACGTTATCATTGTTTCTCCCACTTCGTTTATGGCGTATCTGCAGACGGTGCTTCAGGGACTCCGCGCCCTCAAGATAGAAGAGTCTGCTAAAGAAATTCAAAAAAGAGTAGGGGAGCTTGGGCGCCATGTAGCCAACTACGACCAATATATGCACAAACTGGGCACTTCTTTGGGTACGACGGTAAACCACTTCAATACGGCACACAAGGAACTCAAGAAAATAGATAAAGACGTGATACGCATTGCGGATACCGCTCCCGGTGTGGAGGTGCTCGCTATTGAAAAACCCGAAGTGGAGGATGAGTAGGAACTGTTGACAAATAAAGGAAAATATGTAATATAGTAAGAAAGCCTAGACAAAGGCTTTTTCTTTATTTATGGGGTGTCGGGGTATTAATTCAAAATTTTTATGACAACAGAGGCAAAAAATTCCATTTTTCAGTTTTTGAAATTTGGGGTCGTGGGAATATTGAATACTTTAGTTGATTTGGGGGTGTTTAACCTGCTTATTTTTTTGTTCGGGCTTGTTCATGGACCTTTGTTTGCCGTGTTTAAGACCATTTCGTTTGTCGTGGCGGTTGTTAACAGTTACTTTATGAACAAGCACTTGGTGTTTAATACTCAAGGAGCGGGGAAGAGTACAGAATTCAGTCTATTTTTAATAGTAAGTATTGTGGGACTTCTCCTGAACGTATTGGTTTCTTATGCCGTATTTGCGACAGGAAAAATGCTTGCGCCGGAAGTGTCGTTCTATCTTTTCGCGAACCTCGGAGCCCTTCTTGGCTCCGGGATTGTAATGCTCTGGAACTTTCTGGGATATAAATTTTTTGTTTTTAAGAAATAACCATGCATCCGATTTTTCTCTCAGTTATCATACCGGCGTATAAAGAAGGAGCAAGAATTGGCGCTACGCTTCTTTGCTTAGAGAAATATTTTCATGATAAGCCCTATTCATACGAGATCATCGTGGTAAACGACGGTTCGCCGGATAATAC
>JANLHH010000072.1 GCA_024654605.1 Patescibacteria group bacterium
GTCTACCGATACCGGTGTACGGCGACACATTATATCGACGTGTCCGGGGTTAAATTCGTGGAGGGGCTGTGATGCGGAAAATACTTCTTATTCTGGCGCTCCTCCTGGCGGCGAGTCCGGCGTGGGGCATATCAAAATATCTCCGCTCCGGACAAACCGCAGCGGACAGCACGGGGGCGGATTGGGCAAGCGCCTATAACAGCCACATTAAAGCGAAATCGGAACTCGTTCGGGGCGACACGCTTTGGGTGGCTGGCGGGTATTATCCCGGCAAAGTAACCTGGGATACGGCGGTGGGCGGAACTACGTTGATAACGGTGCTCTATGCCCAGGACGGGGACTCGACGTGGGATGACCACGGCACGAATACCGGGTGGGATCCGAGTTATGATGATATCAGTGCGTTTTTTATAGGCGCGGGCGGCAATACAACCGCTCCGTTTGTAGTGGGGAGTAATTACTGGTTGTTTGATGGCCGCAAAGGGGCGGGATATGATTCAACCGCCTATGGTTTCAAGGTTTCACTCTCGGATACCGCGGCAAACACAGAGGTAGTACAAATATTTCGCAATGTCGATAATGTAACTTTAAAGTATTTCGATATTGATGGTTTCGACGAGGGCGAAGATGGTGTATACAAACCATCGATAGTATGCCTGTATGTTTACCCGCAAATGGCAAGTGAGGATGGTTGCCAGAATATCACCGTGTCTAATTGCTATCTACATGATGTATCCGGCGTTCACATTCAATACGCCGGGGCAATAAACGGCGTTGTTGAAAACTGTTATTTTGAAAAACGTATCGGAGGGAACCTTGTCGGCGGGGGCTACATTCACGGCGAATCAATCGCAATTCAGGGTGGAATGCTGACTGCTGACAATCACATCCGCAATAACCATTTCCGGAATGTGAGCGGCACCGGGTTCATTGTGTTTACCAATGCCGACGCTTCCGGGTATCACTTCTATGGGAATACTTTTGAACAGACCAGCGCAACATATAATGTTTC
>JANLHH010000073.1 GCA_024654605.1 Patescibacteria group bacterium
CGTATTTTCTCATTCTCAATAGCACTTTTATATTTGACAAAATGTAATCATTGTTGTCTAATAACACTATGCAACGATAATGATTTTGATATGAATTTCTTTCTGCTTCTGTGAGAAGATTAGCAGTTTAATTGAATTTATAAGTGAAAAGCCGCATATAGTGACAATGACCAGTTATTATTGGAAGTTAATGTGATATTAGCTAAATTAAAGGAGTGCGTAAAATGAAAAAAGAAAAGAGGAATTTTGAAGGTGCCGACCGGGAATCTCTTGAATTACTTAAAAAGATGGAAGAGCATGGCATAGAAAGCTCTTATGACAGATACGACGCGCAGCAGCCGCAGTGTGGATACGGCAAGATGGGTCTATGTTGTAGACACTGCCAGATGGGACCGTGTAATGTTGATCCGTTTGGCAGAGGGCCGAAGAAAGGTGTATGTGGAGCTGACGCTAATACGATAGCTGCAAGGCATTTTGTCCGTTATGTTGCTGCCGGGACTGCCGCGCATTCAGATCATGGCAGATCGGTTGCTGAGCTTTTGATAGCAACAGCCAGAGGCGAGGCCAAGGGCTATCGCGTAACGGACGTGAACAAGCTCCATGAAGTTGCAAGGTTATTTGACGTATCCACTGAAGGCCGTGAGACAAATGAGATAGCCGAGGAAGTTGGCGAAATGGCCCTTGCGGAGTTCGGCAAGGCTTACGGTACTCAGAAGTTTGCGAAAAAGGCCCCGGAAACCAGGCAGAAGCTTTGGGAGAAGCTGAACATTACACCCCGTGCGATAGATAGAGAGGTTACAGAGTCTATGCATCGTACCGGTATGGGTACTGACCAGGATTATAAAAACCTTATAATGCAAGCCTGCAGAACGTCATTGGCGGACGGCTGGGGTGGTGCGATGATAGCGACGGAGCTTCAGGATATACTCTTTGGAACACCCAAGCCTACACGTGGTACCGCAAATCTTGGCGTGATCAAGGATGATGAGGTAAACATCCTTGTGCACGGACACGAGCCTCAG
>JANLHH010000074.1 GCA_024654605.1 Patescibacteria group bacterium
CGGCGGAGCAGGGCGTCGTCGATGTCGTTGAGCATGAGTCCGGCCATGCCGGCGGGGTAGGCGGGATCGGCGCGCAACACGTTGAGCCACTGGTCGGACCAGCCCGACATGTGTTCCAGACCCAAGAGCCCTTCCCCGTAGCGTGACGCCATCGAGTCGCGGTAGGTGCGTCCGAAGGTGATCTGCATCATCTCGGGGGTGATCCCACGTGCGGTGGCGTCGTCGATCATGGCGAGGGCGTTGACATGGCCGGCGGGTTCGATGCCGAGACGGCGGAATGCCCGGTTCCAGATGTTGGTCGAGTCGGGATCCATCATGAACGCCACCGCCTCTTTCGGGTCGGTGAAGATCGTGTCGAGGCCCTTGGTGATCATGCGCATCTGTTCGTCGATGGCGATGCGGGGATACCAGGCGACTCGGATCAGGGCGAGCGGCTTCCAGAACTGGGTCATGAACGTGTTGATCGCGGTCTGGCCGATGTAGTTCCCCAGGGGGGACTGGAACGCCCATTCGGGCAGCGCCGCGACCGCCTTCTGACGGGTCGGTGACAGTGCTCGGCGCACCATGCGGGCATCCATGGTGGGGATCGACCGTTCCAACATCTCTCCCGACATCATCGCCGTCGGCCGGACCTTGGCGACGTCACCGACGATCTGCATGTTGGTGCCGACGAAGAATGCCGGGTCGCCCAAGGAGGTGAGCTGATACTTGCGGTTCTCGGCGATCTCAGAGAAGTCGTGATGCCCGAAGATCGCTTGGAGCTGGTCGAGCTGCTGGTCGAGGGCTCGGCGTGATGGGCCCGATAGGTTGGCGTCGTCCCAGCTCGTACGGACCCTTCCCATGAACTCGGTGACCGCGTCTCGGTAGATCGGGAGGAAGGCTTCAGGCTCGGTGGCAGGTGCCTGCGCCCACCGCGAAAGGTACGGGGAGCGCTGTTCGGCGGTGAACCCCATGTTGTGCAGGACGTTGTTGAGTTGGAACATGCCTTCGGCGGGCCGCTCGACGTTGATCTTGGGTGCCGACATCTCCCGGAACGTCCGGTCCAAGCCAGGGGAAAGGTCCTCGCCCCACAGACGCAGCGAGCGGCGCAGTCCGACTTGGGAACCGAACTCGCCGCCCACCACACCGCCCAGAGCACGCGATACCCGGCCGGTCTGGAAGGGGATCTCACCGATCTGGCCCCGGTTGACCCCTTCGATGAACAGGTCGACGCCCCGGTTTCCTTCGCCACCTTTGATGAGCCGGGAGATGAAGTTGTTGACGTCGACGCCGGGAGCCTTCTTCGCCAGCTCGTCGACGATGCGGGCGAGGAGCGGGGACGCCGGATTGGCCCGGAACTCTGCGGCGGCGGCGTCGAACAGTGCGCCGTAGCTGGCCCCCTGCGCGGAGCTGAACACACCTTCGGCGGTGGGACGGTCAAAGATTCTGCGTCCCAGGCGGTAGATCACTGCCGGGACATGGCCGCCGAGTTCCTCGGCTCTGATGGCACCTCCCGCGGCAGCGGTGAACGTGCGGCTGGCACGCCCAGCGGCGGCGAACGACTTGAGTCCGATGGCGGCGGGGTCGGCGGCGAGCATGATGCCGGCGTCGATGGCACCCGAGAACAGGTTGTACGGGCCGG
This sequence comes from Patescibacteria group bacterium, assembly GCA_024654605.1. Classification (GTDB taxonomy): domain Bacteria; phylum Patescibacteriota; class Minisyncoccia; order Phycocordibacterales; family JANLHH01; genus JANLHH01. Next base: position 1,622 of record JANLHH010000074.1, read on the forward strand.
TGTCGGGTTGCAGGGGGGTGAGTTCGTCGATGAGGAACCGCCCGGGGGTGATCGGGAGGCGGTTGCGGGTCAGTTGGGAGGTCTGGGCCATTCCGAGTGCGCTGATGTCGTCGACGGGCCGACCGTTGCGCAGCATGGTGGGGTCCGAACGCGGCATGATCCCAGATCCGAGGTTGACTTCGGCGTCGGGCCGGGACGCGGCGGGGGTGAGGTTGCCTATCGGGTCGCGCAGCATCCGGGCGATCGCCTCGGTGCCGTAGGAGGCGCCGGCCATCTTCCACGCCTCGAAGGGGTTCATCGGCCCCTGGTCGGTGAGTCCGAGAGTGCCGATGACGGTCTTGAAAGGCCGGGCGACCGCCTCGTTCCACAGCGCATCCCACAGCGTCATTCCCCCCCGCAGAGTCCCTTTGATCGCCTCGGGGCCCGCCACGACGCCGCTTATCGCCCCGGCGGTGCCGGCGACCCGGTCGCTGATCTCAGACAGGACCTCGCTCGATGTTTGGCGGCGTGAGAGTTCGGCGAGCAGCGGGGAGGCTGGGTCGATGCCGGGGGCGGCGAACGCGGCAGCGGCGACCGCGGCGGCTGGCAGGTTCGGCCAGGTGTCAGCGATGCGTGCCGCGGTGCGTACCGTTTCGGGGGTGATCGTGCGGCGCAGCCCGTTGAGGCGTTTCACCCGTGCGTCGGCCTGCTGAGAGAAGTACAGCTCGGCGTAGATCGAGGGGATCATGCAAGGTCCGACATCATCAGTCGAGCCACCGCGGGATGCGGCAGCACAGACCACATGGCCTGGAGCAGCAGCATGGCGTCGTCGGGTGACTGGGCAGGACCCGGTCCGGGTCCGAGGGGCGCTCCCGCGGTGATCGGTTCGTTGGGACGCTGGGTCGGTCCGAACACGCCCGGCAGATCACCGACCGGGGCGTTGGCGGCGTCTGCGCGACGCAGCATCCCCGCATCGGCGGCGATACCAGTACCTGGCGCGGCGAGCGGCGCCGCGCCCTGCTGGGCTTCAAGCGCTAGGCGAGTGCCGTAGGTTCCTCCCGGAGCGACCCGGACCGGCTGGCCCCGCGACGCAGCGGCCCCTTGGGGGGTCCGGTCGGTGCGCTGGGAGAGGGCACCGGGACCCGAGACCGGCTTGAGGGGAGCCGCTCGGCGTTGTCGTGCCATTCAGCCCCTTACGTCTCGAATGGCGCGTCGAGGATCGCGGCGAACTCGCCTTCGTCGGCCACTTCGTGTGAGGTCGCGGCACCGTCGGCGGCGACCGCGGCGGCGATATCGGCGAGCGATGCCATCGCGTCGGCTTCCTCCGCGGTGGTAGGCGCCGGCGCGCTTGAAGCGTCGACGCGAGCCGCGTCGGGGCGCGCCTTGGCCGCCTTCGGGGGCTTCGCCCCAGCAGGGACCCATCCCTTGTCGGCGGTAGTGATGAACAGGCCGGCTTCGCCTTCGATGATCAGACCACCGCGGCATCCCTCGATGCCCCGGTAGGTGTGGATCTCGATGTAGTCCGAGCCGCCCTGCAGACCCTTGTAGGTCCCGGCGAGTCGGGGATGGGTGAACTCGATGATCTCGCCGCCAGTGACCTTGGCGAT
>JANLHH010000081.1 GCA_024654605.1 Patescibacteria group bacterium
TCCCAAATTCATCCACGCGTATTTTTGCCGCTTTCGCAACAATAAAATGCCCAAATTCATGGACAAGGATCAACATCACAAGAATAATTATAAAAATAAGAGCATTCATGGATTAATGCATCACATCCGCTTCTTTACGCTTCGCCATCTCTTCCAACGCCCTGTTCGTTTCGTCAACATGCTTTTGAAGTTCTTCTTTGCCCTGGAATTTATCATCTTCCGACATCTCGCCTTCTTTTTCCTTTTTCTGGATATCTTCCCATACTCTTTCGCGCTCCTTCCGGACAGAGATACGCGCGTCCTCCAATTTATCCTTCACCACTTTTACCAGTGTCATTCTTCGCTCAGTCGTCAACTCGGGAAATGAGACACGTATACCGCTCTCTGATACGGACGTAGAGAGGCCGATGTTTGCCATTTGTATCGCACGCTCTATTTCTTTTATCACTCCTTTATCCCACGGGCTTATCAAGAGCGATCGAGCGTCTTCGGTGGAAATAGCGGCAACGTGTGAAATAGATGTTTTAGTGCCGTAGGATTCCACTTGCACCCGGTCCAAAACTGCGGGTGTGGCGCGCCCTGTGTGCAATGAAAGATACTCTTTGCCGAGCCATTCTTTTATTTTCGCCGCTTCATTTTTAAACTGAGTAAAATCGTATTTCATGGAATGTGTTTCTTTGCTATTGTAACAAATTTTTGACCGGGCTTCTATCTTTCTTTGGACGGAACCGTGAGTGCCATATGTTCCAAGATCATCTTGGTAGAGGGCGATCGGTCATTCAAGTAGTTTCTGCAAATTCCGATCTCTGTGAAAGTCTCCTGCATATCTTTCGTCATCGGCCCGCTCTTCGCGCTCTCTTGATAGAGCGTGTGTTCCAATGTATTCAAAAATAAAATAGCGCGATTCTTGTCTTTGCTCTCAATCATGTCTTTCAAAAGCTCCAAGCGTTTCGCACGACTTCTTTTCAAAAAGTCCGCGGCGGAGAATGCTTCATCGCTCAATCCGGATTCCTGGTGTTGGTGCGGTGTGACCAAAAAAAGACGTGATTTGAGCGTGGGAAGCAGAGATTCGGTGTTAGAGGTGATGATAAAAAAGTGAGTATTCGCCGTCGGCTCCTCAAACACTTTCAAGAGCGAATTCTGAGCCTCTCTCGTAAAGAAGTGGGCGCATAGTACAAAAATTTTCCTCTCACCGGCAAAAGGCCGAAGTGACTGTAGCTCTTTGATCGCCCTACTGTCATCAATGCCAAAAGTATCAAACTCCCCTACCCAAAAATCAGGATTGAGGGAGGTAGTAATCCCCAACTCACGCGAGATCAGGGTCTTGAGCCGAGACATTTCATCTCCGGTTGTGTCGGAGATGAGATACGCGTGATGCAATACTCCTGTTTTTTTGTAAGTATCAAAAATTGTCTGCATGCATTGGAATACCCATGAATAAAAACTATTTTTTCGCGATAATGCTCTTCTTGTAGATATCAATGTGCTCCAGGGCAATACCGGTTCCCTTCGCCACGCAATACAGCGCGTCTTCCGCAAGTGTCGCCTTCACGCCGGTGCGGCGATACACCAGCTCTGGAAAATTACGGAGAAGTGAAGAACCGCCAGTCATGATGATACCCTGGTCAATGATGTCGGAAGAGAGTTCAGGAGGCGTGTCTTGGAGGACGTCCTTAATCGCTTTTATCATTTCTCGCAATTCTTTATCAATAGCCTTTACGATCTCGTTGGTCGCAATCTCTGCCGAGCGTGGAAGACCGGAGATAAAGTCGCGACCCTTGACGGTCATCGTAAGTTCTTCTTCAAGCGGCACCGCGGAACCGATCTTCATCTTGATATCTTCCGCCGTTTTGTCTCCCACAGCCAGATTAAATGTTTTCTTGATATAGTCGGTGATCGCGTGATCAATCCGGTCTCCGGCACACTTCACGGACGTGGAAGCAACAATGCCTCCCAAAGAAATGACCGCGACATCAGTCGTCCCGCCCCCGATATCAACGACCATGTGTCCGCGCGCTTCATAGATCGGAATGCCGGCGCCTATAGCCGCCAAGATCGGTTCTTTGACCACATACGCATTCTTGGCTCCGGCTTTGATTGCCGCTTCCACCACCGCGCGGCGTTCCGTTGAGGTAACTCCCGCAGGTACGGAGATCATCACTTCCGGCTTGAACAGATTCCATGGTCCCAACGCTTTATTGATATAGTAGTGAAGCATTGCCTCGGTGACGCGATAGTCGGCGATGACGCCGTCGCGCATAGGACGATACGCCACGATACTCTCGGGCGTGCGCCCAATCATTTCTTTTGCTTCAATACCGACCGCGAGGATCTTGTTGTCCTGCTCCGACACCGCCACCACGGACGGCTCGTTTAACACAATCCCCTTGCCGGGATAATATACCAGTATATTGGCAGTCCCCAGATCTATTCCTAATTTTTTTGAAAACATACTCATAGGTGTTTACCGTCAAGGCTGATCGCCCTGTATTCGCTCTATAGAGAGGCCGATTTGACGCAATCGCTCCTCAATATTCTCGTAGCCGCGGTCAATATTGTAGACATTATGTATGAGAGATTGCCCTTTTGCAACAATCGCGGCAATGATGAACGCCAGCCCCGCGCGCAAGTCGGGACTCTCCAATTCACGCCCGCTCAAGAGCTTTGACCCTTTCACCATAATGCGATGCTGATCCATAATTTTGATATTGGCGCCCATTCGTATCAACTCCTCCGCGTAGCTGAGCCTTCCCTCAAAGATCGTCTCAAAAACCAGACTCTCTCCCGTCACTTGCGTGAGAAATACCGCTACCGGCGCCTGCAGATCGGTAGGAAACCCGGGGTACTCATGGGTCTTAATATCAACGCCGGTAAAATCGCTATTCTTTTTTCCGTTCTGTTTGATCCGTATCGTGGTGGTACCGGTGACAACGCGTACGCCTGCATAGCGCAATACTTCAAGAAGTGCTTCCACGTGTGTTGGATTGCAGTGAGTGATCTCTAGCTCCCGCGCGGCAAGCGCGCCGATAATAAGAAAACTTCCTGTTTCAATCCGATCCGGCGGAGTTAGGTAGGATCTCTTTTTTGCTGATAAAAGGGAGCCTCCCGTTATCTCAAGCGTTGTGGTTCCCACACCCTTGATGCGCGCGCCACACGATATAAGAAATCGAATTAAACTTTCTATTTCCGGCTCTAAGGCCGCATTTTTTATGATCGTCTTCCCCTTCGCCAAGACCGCAGCCATGATGAATGTTTCGGTTGCTGTCACGCTTGCGCTACGGAGAAATATTTCCGCGCCGGAGAGTTTCCCTTTTTTTGCGCGCACGACATAGGTTTCATTTACCACGCGTGCGTGCGCTCCCATTTTTTGAAATCCCTCAATAAACAGATCAATGGGTCGCTTCCCGATGACGCACCCGCCCGGATGCGGAAAATGAACTTGACCCGTGCGCGCCAAGAGCGGTCCCGTCAATACGATGGAAGCGCGCAGACGTTTTGATATCTTCGGCGGAAGATGAGAAGTGCGGAGCGTGTTCGTATCAAAAATGTACGTATGTTTTTCTTTTTTGGTGACCGTCACCCCCATTTCTCTCATGAGGTCAATCATGCGGCGCACGTCCTCTATGTCAGGGAGGTTCTTTATTGTTACCGGATCCTTGAACAGTAACGTTGCGGCAATCGCTTTGAGAGCGGCATTCTTCGCGCCATTCACACGAATGGTCCCGTGCAGCTCTTTTTTCCCGCTTAGTCCCTTGATAAGAAATTGTTCAGCCGGCATATTGTTACTTATCTTACGGCTTTTGGTGTCTTTTTACAAATAATCGATACTCTCTAGGCAGGCTTTGCTTTTTAGGATTTTTTGTATACTATTATCTCTCATGAAGCCTTTGTCGCTCAAAAAACGAAGATTTTACTTTTATACCCTCTTGGCGGTATTTTTTATCATCATCCCCGTTGTTACTCTCTATACGAGCGGGTACCGGATCGGAAAAGGGTTTCAGCTTGTAGAAACCGGCGGAATCTATATCTATTCTCCGGAAGCGGGAGCTGACATTTACGTAGACAATAAGAAAAAGAAAACAACGAACATTTTCCAAAAGGAATTGTTCTTGCAAGACCTGACGCCGGGTACCTATGTGGTATACATTACGAAAGACGGATTTTGGCCGTGGTTAAAAGAGGTGGAAGTGGAGGAACGAAAAGTAACGACTACGATCGCCTTTCTTGTGCCGAAAGAACCAAAGGGTGAGGTGATACCACGCATCCTTTCCTCCGATCCGGCGCTTTCAACTACGACGCCGACAACCGAAGGAAAACTAAACCCGGAATACATGGACGTGGTAGATCTCTTTCAAAAACATGAAGCCGAAAAACGGAGAATTTTCGCTTTAGC
>JANLHH010000083.1 GCA_024654605.1 Patescibacteria group bacterium
CTGCCTCTTTTGTTTTTTTATTAAAAATCGCCATATTATTTTTACTTTGTGGCTACTGCCGTTTCTTTTCCCTTTTTCTCTTTTTCTTTCTGCTTAATCATCTTTCCCTCCAAAAAGTCCATACTTTCTTTCGGTCCAACCATCACCAAGTATTTGTAGTTCAAAATATCAAGGGGATTTAAATTATATACTTCCTCAATGGCAATGTTGCCGAAATTACCAAAACTCTTGTATATCTTTTGATCTTTGGCGGTCGTCGTAATAAGGGTAGAATTGTTCTTTTTGTTTAAAAGCGTATCAAACCCTTGAATACCTCCCCATGCCGAGAGCACCCCACGAGCCTCTGCTGTCTTTATTGCGTCAAAAACAAGCTTATCCACAAAGAGAATCTCATTGCTTCGGAGTTTCGCGGACAACACCGTATAAAGAGCCTTTGCTCTCATTTTCTTGGTAGTCTTTTTTGCGTAATTTTTTTCATTTCGAGGACCGTGCGCGACACCGCCACCAACCCAGATCGGAGAACGAATAGAACCGTGGCGAGCGCGTCCGGTTCCTTTTTGTTTCCATGGTTTCTTACCGCCTCCGGAAACCTCGCTTCTGTCTTTCGTGTGCGCCACAGGTGTGCGTGCGTTTGACTGCATCGCCAATACTACCTGGTGCACCAAATCACCGTTCCAAGACAAACCGAACACGCTCTCGGGTAGCGCCACCTTTCCAACTTCATCTCCTTTTTGGTTGTATACTTTTGCGTCCATAATAATATATTGGGTCGATTATCCGGTTATCTCAATGACCGTTCCTCGGCGGCCCGGAATGGCTCCTGATACTGCCATCACATTGTTTTCTTTATCAATGGCAACCACTTTCAGGCGCTTAACCGTCACACGATCGGCTCCCATTCGTCCTCCCATTCTTGTTCCTTTAAATACTCTTTGTGGTCCGGTTGCGCCGATGGAACCCGGTTCGCGCTCGGAGTGTTTTTGGCCATGAGTACGCGGACCTCCGTGGAAACCATGACGCTTTACCACTCCTTGGAAACCTTTTCCTTTGCTCACTCCGCTCACCTCTACTACATCGCCCGGTTCAAATGAAGATACATCAAATGAATCCCCTACCTTCATCTCTCCGGGGGCGGTGCGGAATTCTTTAACGTATCGAAAGTTGCCAAGGCCCTTGAAATGTCCTTTCTGTGCTTTGTTGATGTTGCGAGGGTTTTTGATACCATAGCCAACCTGCACCGCCTCGTAGCCGTCTTTTTCATCCGTCTTTATCTGGGTTACCACTACGGGGCCAGCCGAAAGCAACGTAACGGGGAGGGCATTGCCATCTTCCGTAAAAATCTGCGACATTTCTTCTTTTGTGCCTAAGATAAACTTCATAGCATGTAATTATCATTTCCCTGCGTATGTGAGGAAGAATGATAAAGATATTAGATCATTTTGACGTCAACATTAACTCCCGAAGGAAGATTGAGGTTGGTAAGAGCCTCAATAACCTTTGGTGACGGATTCAGTATATCAATCAACCTTTTATGAGTTCTCATCTCAAATTGTTCTCGCGCATTCTTATAAACGAACGCAGCTCGGTTGACGGTATACTTTTTAATTTCCGTAGGAAGGGGTATGGGGCCGACTACTTCTGCATCATACCGAAGTGCCGTATCAATGATTTGCTTTACCGACGTATCGAGCACTTTGTGTTCATACGCACGCACTCGTATGCGCAACTTTGATATTAACTCTTTTTTAGAAGATGCCTTGATCGTCTTCCCTTTTGTTTTTGGAGAAATGGTTGATTTTTTCTTTGTTGTTTTTTCTGTGGTAGACATGACTTTTATTACCTATACCCCTTGGGTGTCTCATTGCAACTGGTAAAATACTTGATTGTGTATAAATCAACAAAGTGAGCAGTGACTCATTCGTGATTTGGTGGGCGAACTAAGCAATAACCTTTGTAACCACTCCCGCACCGACGGTTTTACCGCCTTCTCGCACCGCGAAACGCTGTTGGTCCTCAAGGGCGATCGGGGAAACCAATTTTACCTTAAAGGTAACGGTATCGCCCGGCATCACCATTTCGGTACCCTCCGCCAATGTCACATCTCCGGTCACATCAGTCGTTCGGATGTAGAATTGTGGCTTATACCCGCTGAAGAATGGGGTGTGTCGGCCTCCTTCGTCTTTCGTCAAAATATATACTTCTGCGGTGAACTCAGTGTGAGGAGTAACGGACCCCGGCGCCGCGAGCACCTGACCACGAGTTACATCTTCTTTCTTCGTACCACGCAAAAGAATACCTGCGTTGTCTCCCGCCATACCTTTATCAAGAGATTTATTGAACATCTCAATACCGGTTACCGTAGTTTTCGTGGTCGGCCTAATGCCAACAATCTCCACATCACCGCCAACTTTGATCTCTCCGCGTTCAATTCTGCCGGTTACCACTGTTCCACGGCCTTCAATTGAGAAAACATCTTCAATTGGCATCAAGAATGGCTTTTCAACATCACGTTCCGGCAATGGAATGTACGTATCAAGCGCGTTCATGAGTTCAAGAACCTTCTTTACCCATTCATCATCTACTGAAGTTGCTTCCGCAGCCTTGAGTCCTGAACCTCTGATAATAGGGGTGTTCGCACCGTCATATTTATACTTCGTCAATATCTCGCGAATTTCTTCTTCCACCAGATCTACAAGATCAGGGTCATCAACCATGTCAACTTTGTTGATAAAGACAACGATTCGTGGCACACCAACCTGTTTTGCAAGCAAGATGTGTTCACGGGTCTGTGGCATCACGCCATCAGTAGCCGCAACCACCAAGATCGCGCCGTCCATCTGCGCGGCGCCAGTGATCATGTTTTTGATATAGTCAGCGTGACCAGGCGCATCAATGTGCGCATAGTGACGAGCATCCGTTTCATATTCACTGTGGTGAAGAGAAATAGTGATACCTCGTGCTTTTTCTTCCGGAGCGTTGTCAATGTCGCCAACTTTCTCCATTTTTACTTTTTTTCCAGCCAAGTTGAGGGAATTCAAAATACCCGCCGTAAGCGTAGTCTTTCCATGGTCAACGTGCCCGATGGTTCCTACGTTCACATGTGGCTTGGACCTGTCAAATGCTTCTGCCATATGATTTTTTGTCTGACAATAAGTATTGAGTGCGCGAGAACATGGCCTCAATACTAACTACCAGAT
>JANLHH010000084.1 GCA_024654605.1 Patescibacteria group bacterium
TGGCACGTTCGCCCATGTTCGGAGGCTGTCCGGAACGGATACCGCGCCATCAGCAGTTCCGCCATCAATCTCAATCTGAAACCGATGCTTTGTATTCGGGAGCAGTCCCGTTGCGGTGTAGGTCGTGTCGTTCGCCGCCGTGGAATCGTATCGTGCATACGCACTCGTATCGTAGTTCCATTTATTGATGTAGAATTGAGTTTCGCCGACGATGTTATTATTCCAAATAAGGTCTGCTGTCGTGGCTGCGGTTGCAGTGGAAGATAACCCTGTTGGCACTGCAACTGTATATGTAAAAGAAAGATATGGTTCATGCCCGGCATCAGAAGAACTACCTATAGAAATACCTTCCGGCCCGCCTGGAGCCGCTGCTATTATGTCCTGGTATGAGAGCCATGCAACCCGGTGCGTATCCAAGCGGGCTACTGCCGCATTGAGTGAATCAATTCCTATCGCGGTATAAGGTATCTTGTACCAGCCCACTCCGCTTAATGTGCTTGTGTTTTTAGTTGCATAAACATATGGAGTAACGGTGTAAGCTCCACTGGCGGCCCATCCGTAAAAATCATTCGCCCATGTTGTTGCCGGCGCTCCCTTATGATTACTCCCAATGATATCTATCTCAAAATCAGTCGTTGAGCCGTCAAAATTGAGATAAAACGCCGTGGAGCACGCCGTAATGGTGACAATATTCAGGGATGCACCAAGATAATAATGCTGAAATAACCGCTCTACCGTGAAAAGTCCGGTTGTCTGCCCAACACCAAGACTTGCATTAAGTGTACCGGTAAAAAGTGTCTCGTAATCGGCGCGATTTCGTGCCGTAGCGTAATCTGCATCATCACTCATAACATATGCATCGTTCACCGCATCCTGAGTTGTAGTGGTAGGGTCAATTATAATCGGATACGCCGCGCTTCCCGTATCGACAACCGCCGTGATGTACCCGCCATCCAGTTCGGCATAGACAGAGAGTGTCTTCCCGTTTGCGTCAACTGCTGTCACCGCCGCGATATGGAATGCGAATTCACCCTTATCATTCGTCACGTCCCACCCTGACTTCGCTTCTTTCGCCGTCCCGTTCAATAACACCATCCATTGCAAAACGTTCGGAGCGGTATTGTCTTTCAGGATGATCGTCTCCTTGATGCCGCCGTTCACCACGTTTGCATATACTTCAACCGCTTTTGTCGTATCGAACAT
>JANLHH010000085.1 GCA_024654605.1 Patescibacteria group bacterium
GCGCCAGAATAAGAAGTATTTTCCGCATCACAGCCCCTCCACGAATTTAACCCCGGACACGTCGATATAATGTGTCGCCGTACACCGGTATCGGTAGACAATCAAATAACTCTGCGGCGTCGTTTCCGCCAAATCGAACGCAAATACCTTTCGCTCCCAGGTATTATCGGCAATACATGTGATAGCCTCCGTTGTCAGCACAACGGTCCCATCCAGAGAGGTTATCGTTATGTCAACGTCCCCCTCTTCGGCGTCGTCAGAGCGCACCCATACCGCAACCGAATCGCTCGTGGAAAGCGCCACGGGGAAATGTACGACAATGCTAACAGTTGTCGTGTCCTCTCCGCTTGCCTGTTCTCCGAGAATCCGGTGAAAAACGGAGTATTGCGTGATAGTGGAGACTATCGAGCGAGGCTGCCCCCAGAGCGAGTCATTGAGGCATGGAACCGTCCCGTCGATAGTGGTGTCTACGGCTGTTGGAATCGGAAACACTTCCCCGAAAAGTGAGGATTTAAATGATGCCGTTGTTTTTTTCTCCCCAAGTCTGTCGTTCAATCCCGCAACATCTCCGATGGCCTGACTGTTCGCCGCCGAGTTTGTGGAATCATGCGCAGCCGCAACATGATATTGCGCTTCCAATCTCGGAACGCCCGCGAGCGAATCAGGGTAGACGCCTTTCGCCTCCAATGTATCGGCAACATCGGCCTTATGAAAAAACCCTGAGTCGGCCATAGCCGCTTTCGCCTTATTCAGCCCCGCTTCCGCCGTACCGAAATACTTCGCTTTCGCGTCCTGCGCCTGTGCCGGATGCGCCATGAACCACAACGGACACAGGATGAGCAATAGGAGTCTTTTCATTGTTATCTCTCCTGCGCGGACGGTTGGAGTTTAAACTGCCAGCGCGTGGAATCACCGGCGACGCGGGGAACCTCAATGCGCAGGAAGTTTGTGGACTTCACGAGATCGTAGGTGATCGTGTACACTCCCGCCGCTGAAATCTTCTCCGTTGTTCCCTCT
>JANLHH010000086.1 GCA_024654605.1 Patescibacteria group bacterium
TTCCCTCAAGCAATGGGAAAAGATTTCAGGAAAACTCGCCGAGCTTTCCATGGGGAAAGCGGACAGCAGGGGATTTAATCGCTTTATTCTTGCAGGTGCCGTTGAAACAGAAGTAGATGTCGCAGGACGAATTCTCATTCCGGATTTTCTGAAGATATTTGCGCAGCTGAACAACAGGGTAGTTGTGGCAGGTGTGCACAATCGCATTGAAGTATGGGATGAGAAGTCTTGGAACACTTACACTGTGCGGGTTGAAAAACAGGCTGACGAGTTAGCTGAAAAATTAGGAGAGATTGGAGTTCTGTAACATGCACCAGTCAGTTCTTTTACAAGAGGTTATCACTCATCTGGATATTAAGAGTGGCGATACGGTTTTAGATGGTACCGTAAACGGCGGCGGTCATAGCAAGGCCATCTGTACCCATCTTGGCAAAGAGGGAAGGTTGATCGGGATTGACCAGGATAAGGACGCTTTAGAGCGGGCAACGAAAGCGCTTAGCGAATGCGCCGCGCCGCACTCTCTTATTCAGGAAAATTTCAGGAACCTTGATCTGGTACTGCAAAGCATTGGCGTGAAGACAGTAGATAAGATATTGCTTGATCTCGGTTTCAGCAGTTTTCAGATAGAAACGTCAGGAAGAGGGTTTTCTTTTCAGAAAGACGAGCCGCTCCTTATGACCTTGAAAGCGTCTCCAAAACCGGAGGACCTTACCGCAGAGGAGATCGTGAATACGTGGGAAGAGGAACACATTGCGGATATCATTTACGGGTTCGGTGAAGAGCGTTTTTCACGAAAGATCGCTAAGGGAATCGTAGAGGCTCGCGCAAAAAAGCACATTACCACGACAGGGGAGCTTGCACAGATCATTATTGAGAGTATCCCCGCCAAATACCGGAGCGGAAAAATACATCCCGCCACGAAGACATTTCAGGCGTTGCGTATCACGGTGAACGACGAGCTGGGAGCGCTTACGGAAGGGCTTGAGAAAGGGATACAAGCGCTTTCTCCGGGAGGAAGGATGGCCGTCATTTCATTTCACAGCCTTGAAGACCGGATCGTTAAAAACATATTTAGACAAAAACAAAAAGAGGGAATCGTTTCCATACTTACCAAGAAGCCTCTCGTCCCAAGCAGAGAGGAGATCAAGGAGAACAAGCGCGCGCGGAGCGCCAAATTGCGGGTCATAGAAAAATTATGAGAACAATGAGCCTATTACAACGAGATATCAATTATGAACGAGTGGCATTTTGGGCGCTCTCTCTTTTAGTGCTCTTGTTTGTGTTTGGCTATTCATATTTTGTGAATATGACCGTCCTTCATGTGGTGGGGCGCCAAAACACGGAACAACAGATATCCGAAGTGCGTGTGCATGTTTCTGAGCTTGAAACAACTTATTTTGCTCGTGTAAATAGCATGAATCTTGATCTCGCGGTATCATATGGGCTTGAGGAGGCCGGAGAAACGACATTCGTATCTCGTAAAACACTGGCCAAGAAGATCCTTACCCTTAATAATTTCTAAAAAATAAGAGTGGGGTTGTTTCTCGAATTTCTTACATAATATGCACCGTCTATCTATATGAAAGCTGAAACTACACCGCGCATTCATATATTATTTTCTGTAATCCTGCTCTTTGCGATAATTCTCGTAGGGAGGCTTTTTTTTCTTCAAATTGTACATGGACAGGCATATCAAGAAATGGCGGATAGCCAATATGTGACATCTGTCTCCAACATCTACGAGCGCGGATCTATTTTTTTTCAGGACCGCAGAGGACAGTTGGTGTCTGCGGCAACTTTAAAATCAGGGTATATTGTTTCCATTAATCCCAGCATAATGGAAAACCCTGAGGAAGTGTACGAAAAAATACAAAAGATTATTCCTCTTGAGAAAGAGTCTTTTTTCGCCAAAGCGGCAAAGGAAAAAGATCCTTATGAGGAGATTGCTCGACGGGTTGCGGAGGAAACCGCTTTTACGGTGCGTGATCTTGAGATTCCGAGCGTTTCAATTCAGAAAGAAAAATGGCGTTTTTATCCCGCAGGGAAAGCCGCTGCGCATATTCTAGGATTCGTCGGGTATAACGGCGATGTGCTTAGCGGACGCTATGGCCTTGAACGTTATTATAACGACATACTCACCCGCACGAACGAAAATCTCCACATAAATTTTTTTGCTGAAATTTTCTCCAACATCACGGATTCAATACTCAAGAGCGATAATTCTCGTGAAGGAGATCTGGTTTTAACCATTGAATATAATGTGCAGTTAGCGCTTGAGGCGACACTTGCGCAAGTGATGGAAGACTGGTCTTCGGAATCCGTGGGAGGTATTATCATCAATCCGACTGACGGAAGGGTATATGCCATGGCATCACTGCCTAATTTTGACCCCAATCTCTTTCAAAAAGAGGAATCCTCGGCGGTATTTTCCAATCCTATTGCGGAAAATGTGTATGAGATGGGGTCTATCATCAAACCGCTCACTATGGCGGCCGCCCTTGATGTCGGTGCTGTGACTGCGCACACAACATACAACGACAAGGGGTATATCAATTTGAACGGGTATAAAATAGCCAACTATGACGGTGAATCGCGCGGTGTGGTGTCTATGCAGGAAGTATTGAACCAATCGCTCAATACAGGAGTGGTGTTTGCCGAGCAGACAATGGGGGGCGAGGTCTTCCGCTCGTATATGGAAGCATACGGGATTGATAAAGAAACCGGCATTGATGTGCCAAATGAAACAAAAGGACTCACTGATAACCTAAAGAGCGGACGCGAAGTTGAATACGCGACCGCCTCTTTCGGGCAGGGAATCGCTCTCTCGCCGATCGCAACCGCGCGCGCTCTCTCTACGCTCGGCAACGGCGGATTGCTTATTGAGCCGTATCTTGTGGACCGCATTGATTATAAGAACTGGGGAAGCAAAAAAACTTATCCCGATGAGGGTGTGCGTGTACTCAAGAAAGAAACGTCTGAAGAGATCACACGGATGCTCGTGAAGGTCGTGGATGACGCGCTTTTGGGAGGTACGGTAGCGCTACCGCACTATAGTGTTGCCGCAAAGACAGGTACTGCACAGATTGCTGATCCAAGGGAGGGAGGTTACTATAATGATAGGTATCTCCATTCATTTTTCGGCTATTTCCCCGCGTATAACCCTCAATTTCTTATCTTTTTATATAATGTGAATCCGAAAGAAGTACGATACGCTTCACAGACGCTTACGAGTCCATTCGTGGATCTCACAAAATTTCTCATCAATTATTATGAGATACCACCAGACCGATAAAAATATGATTAAACATCTATTAAAAAATATCATCGTGTGGATACTGGAGCTTGAAGCGCGACTCGTGCTTAAAAAGTATAAACCGAAAATAATTGCAGTCACCGGTAATGTGGGCAAGACATCCATGAAGGATGCTATCTATGTGGTACTCTGCAAGGCTTACTATGTGCGTAAAAGCGAAAAGAGTTTCAATAGCGAATTAGGGGTCCCGCTTACCATTTTAGGATGCGAAAGCGGATGGAACAGTCCTCGCTTATGGATGTCAAACATCATGGAAGGGCTTGCGCTTATCTTTCTTAAAAATCATTATCCCAAATGGCTCATCCTTGAGGTCGGAGCGGACCGCCCGGGCGATATTGCCCGTATTGCCAAATGGCTCTCACCCGACATGGTGGTGGTCACGCACATCGGTGAAGTGCCGGTGCATGTTGAATTTTTCAAGTCCGTCAAAGAAGTGGTGGCGGAAAAAACTCATCTCGTCCACGCGCTTAAAGAGGGTGGACTTTTGTTCTTGAACGTCGATGACGAACAGGTGCTTTCCATGAAAGAGTATTCACGCGGAAAGGTCTTTACGTTTGGCACGGGCGAGAAGGCTACGATGCGGGCGACCAATGAGCAGATTCTCTATGACAAAGACGGCAAGCCCACAGGCGTGACATTTAAGATTAATTATGGAGAGAATAGTGTGCCGGTGCGTCTGCAGGGAACAGCAGGTTTCAGCTACGCTTATGCGGTGCTTGCGGCGCTCTTGATCAGCGTGTCGGAGGGCTTCAATCTGCTCTCGGCGGTGGAGTGGATACAGGAGTACCAAACGCCGCCGGGACGGCTGAAGATCATAGAGGGTATCAACCACACAACTATCTTAGATGACAGCTATAACTCTTCTCCCGCGGCGCTCCACGCGGCTTTAAGCGCGCTTGCGGCCATAGAGACGAAAGGAAGAAAGATCGCCGTGCTCGGGGACATGATGGAACTGGGAAAACATTCCACTGATGAGCACAAAAAAGCAGGCGCGCGCGTAGCGGATGTTTGCGATATGCTCGTAGTGGTCGGCTTGCGCGCGAAAACAATAGCCGAGGAAGCGCATGCGAAGAAAATGGGGAAGCGCAACATCCTCTCGTTTGATGACGCGCGGGAGGCAGGGACTGCTTTAAAAGACATTGTCTCGGAAGGGGATATTATTTTAGTAAAAGGATCGCAGTCAATGCGTATGGAGCGCGCAGTAGAGGAACTCATGGCGCATCCGGAACACAAACGTCAACTACTCGTTCGTCAGGAGATGGAGTGGCTAGAGCGATAAAAATTTTCGCGGGCGCATTGTTTGTTTGACAGGAGGAGTATTGAGAGAGTACGCTTAAAGAGCATATGATATGGCAAGACATCGGGATTATGATTATTCAATGGGCTTTTTTCTTCGCGCTCATACCAACCGTGTTGAGCGGAGATAAGCCGCCTTTTTTCACAAGTCT
>JANLHH010000088.1 GCA_024654605.1 Patescibacteria group bacterium
CCTCGTTGTTTTTGTGGGAGGAACGGAAAAAGACATTGAAAGTTTCAAGGGAAAGTATGGCAATGATCCCCATGTGTTGATAGCGGGACACAAAAAACACAGTGAAGTTCCGCTTTGGCAAAAAGCCGCCGATGTCTTGGTGCTGCCTAACACCGCCAAAGAAAATATTTCAAAATACTACACCTCACCCATGAAGCTTTTTGAGTATATGGCAAGCAAGCGACCCATTGTCGCGACTGACATTCCTTCGGTCAGGGAAATACTCAATGATACCAATGCCATTATTGTCCCCCCCGATGATTCGGAAGCGATGGCAAAAGGAATTATGGAGGCACTGCAAAACAATAATAAAGTGGAAAAAATTACACGAAAGGCATATAGCAATGTCGGGCTTCACACATGGAAAGAAAGAGCTAAAAGAATTCTCGGCTTCATGGAGAAAGAGAGAGGGGTTTAGTAGTGTACCATCGTGCAGTATTTGTTTTCAAAGAACCCCTTTCTATTTTGATAGTAATCCCAATCCACCAGTCCTTTTTGCATGACAATGAGTGGTATGTTGCCGTAGTATGAGGCGAAAGCGCCAAAGGTACTGTTTGAACCAATAATGATATCGAGGGAAGCGAGGAGAAACAGATCAGTTACCGCGTTGCCTTTACTTACTACAGTATTCAGACCGGAAAAGTATTTTTCATCAACCGGACCGTCAGAAGTGATAACGAAACAGGTTTGCTCCTTATTTTTCCCAAATACCGAGAGGTATTCATCAATAATTTCCCGTACGCGCTGTTGCGATATAAAATAAGCGCCGCCGCGCCATACCTCATAATCCCCCTGGCGGATATGTATTCCGACAATCGTTTGGTAGCGGGTTCGCAGATCTTTTATCTGGGAAGTGATAAAAGAATTGATATCATCTCGTGGCCGGAAATATCCTCTGATTTCTTTGTAGTATTTTTCAAGACCTACGGGATTCCTAAAAAGCCAGCTGTCAAAGTAAATATCCCGTTCTTCTTTTTCAAGTTCACCCAATTTACCAGGGGACTTTTTTGTTGTTGGCGGCAGATAATATGGTTTATTGTTCGCATCTTTATAAGAAATACAACGGTTACCAAAAAACCACAGTACCGTATGTGCATACCAGAAATATAGTTTTCTCCATATCTTTCGGCGCGGCGCGTTCTTACGGGCGGTGTAGTTGGTAAAAGGATTGAAGAAAACCTTCTTGAAGAGTGGGTTCGGCGCAGGCATCGTAAAGTAATTTCCGTATTCAAAGAAAGACGGGTTCTCCAGTGTATAGCCGCGCTTCAGAGTATACGCGTAGATACTGGCATAGTTCCAGAGCTGGTTCGCCA
>JANLHH010000092.1 GCA_024654605.1 Patescibacteria group bacterium
AACAGCTCTATTGCATGAAAAAACCCTTATTATATAATAGCCCATAGGTGTCTCACCCAGAATTCTCAACGTATTTTGGGTTTAAGAGCATTATCGAGGTCGTTTGAGATTTATTAGTGAATAAATTCTGTGAATGTATAAGGCGTGGCGGGTTAGAATTTTTTTCTCTACACCATCATTTCTTCTATGTTTGCCAATAATCTATGAATAAAGCAGCCATCGTTGACGCTGTTCATGAAAAACTCGGCGGTAGCAAGGCCGATGCAGAGCGAGCGGTAGATACCATGATTGATTCAATCGTTAAGACCATGCGCAGTGGCGGCGAAGTTTCAATCGCAGGACTTGGTATTTTTTCAGTAAAAGGTCGTGCAGCACGAACCGCCCGAAATCCACGCACTGGAGAAGCGGTACAAGTTCCCGCTATGAAGGTGCCCAAGTTTCGTGCGGCGAAAGCTCTCAAGGACGCCGTAAAATAGTAGAACTTCTTTTTTTGGCGCTCTTCTTCGTCAAAAGTGTCGCATCTCCAATCGCAGTATTAGATATACAGCTCATGGAATCTGCTTCACTTTTTCCTTGAATTGCATCCAAAAATAAAAGTTCTCAAGCAAAGAATCTTCGCGCGAAGATTTATCTCACTTATCAAAAGGCCCCGCTTTGCGGGGTCTTTTGATTTCCGGGACCCAAGAAAAAGGCGCATAAGGAATAATTCCTTATGCGCTCTTTAGGCGTCATTGAATGCTTTTCGGCGACGGATCTTCGCTGATGATTTCTCCAGGTTTCATTCTCACCGGTCCTTCGTGGCCTTCAAAAATACACACGACCACGTCGGTTGTGTGTCCGTCCGTGTAAGGTTCCTTAATGGTGATTACTCTCCCGCGCGCACCTTTTGGCACCATGAATTGCCCGGTTGATACCACAGAACCATCCTTATGTAAGATAATTCCCGGCGCGCGAAGAACCACTATTTCTCCATCCCTTCTCTCTATATCCAACAGAGCATTGTCACGGCCTTTTCCAATCATGAAAAACCTCCCTTGTTTGGTGCATGTTAAACATCCGTTACCACCTTAGACGATAAAGACGAGAAAATCAAGCCGGTACGGAATAAAGGTTCCTCGGGACAAGCCACGAGGTAGTGAACCTGTGTTAGCTCCTCGGCTCGGATGTGCGAGTGAACGCTCAAAACGAACACCTTCACTCGCATGCCTCTCGCTCTACGTCGCTAATAAAAAATGGGCCGCGAGATAATCTCGCGGCCCTTACGACTACTGATGAAGAACACAAATCTGGACCTCGGTCTGCCCACTTTGCGCGTAGGCCGATACCTGCTGCGGTGCCACAGCCATATTGTCGGGCGCCCGGGTGCCCTGCGGACGCAGGAATAGATAGCCCAACGTGTCTTTTTCCTGCCGACTGAAGTCCACTACTGGGCCTGAAGAATTATTCATAATACCGCAACAAGGGTGACCACGGATGCCCGCGACATGAGCGAGCTCGTGGGCCATCGCGTTGCCGATATATTCCGGCCAATTACTACCCCCGCCATCCAAGAATATTCTCCACACAATGCGTGCTCCGACGACAACCGACCCATTTATCGTGATAAAGGTTACCGCCCATACATTTTCATAGCCCGGAGTCTGGAAGATGGGATCAGCGGGGTCGTGGTACATCTTCACGACACCCGTTTGCCCCGCCGGAACCACGTCAAACGAAACATGTTTCTGCGCGTTGTTGATTGTGGCGATCCCCCATGCGAGCGCATCCGAAACGCGGCTGTCCGACCATCCTTCAGCTGACAGCTCCACACTCAGATGTCCCGGTGCCGGACGCCAGAGCGGTTGATTATCACGATTGGCGTAGAACGCTTCTTTGATGAAGGTGAATGGCATGATGACATCATCAGGCAGAAGATAGTGTGTCATCTTCTGCTCCACAGGCCGAAAGACGATGATGCTTGGACCGGTATACCCTTGTGCCGTGATGCTTAATTTTTTCCCCACATCAGACGCGCTCAACACTACGGCCCCATTGCCGTCGGTGGTGAACACACGGTAGTCTTCCGTTGTAACCAATGCACTGATGACTGGGTCTTGCGGCAAACGAGCCGCGCGGATAGTTAGCGTGACCGGATCCGTATTGGGAGTAGTAGCGGCCGGTGAATCACCTCCTCCACCACAAGCGCTCAAGCAGAGCGCCACAAACAAAATTGCGAATGCTTTGCGCATAGAACCTCCTCAGATATGGACTGACGTATGTGAATGAACCTAATGTTATAATAAACACATTTTTCCTTTTTGTCAAGGTGTGTATCAAAAAACAGCCCCGATTGAATCGGGGCTGTTTTACTACTTATTCTTGAACCTGTTTTGTCGGCGCAGTTTCTTGCGACGACGACGTTTTACGCTCTTTCTCTTGTTTTTTCGTGATGTTCCCATGAAGGTAGTGAATAACTATGAGTAAGTGGCTTATACCTGATAGTTATGGTAATCGCTCTACTATACACTAATTTTGATAATTATCAATATAATGGTGCGGGTGGGGGTAATCGAAACCCCGTCTACTGCTTGGAAGGCAGTCATTCTACCACTAAACTACACCCGCAGACGGGGCTTGTATTGCAACATGTTACCAGAAAAACAAAGATCCCGCCAGTTCTCCGTTTGCCGAATAGCAAAAGAAAAGGCGGGATCTTTGAACAAAGTTTCTTATGCGGTCAGTTCAGAGGAAATGCCCACTGAACAGATTGATAAGTTGCTCTATTGAAGTCTTTAAGCAACTGTTTCTTCAGTTGCTTCCTCAGTTTTCTCCATAGGCTCTGCAGGCATTACTGCGTCATCCTGAGGAGTTACCGGAGTATTGTTGTCATCCATGATTTTTTAGATTAGCTGACAATTAAAAATGAAAACAACTCAGAAAACCAAGTTATTGTCATTTCACAAGTATACATGGCATGCACCGCTTGTCAATACAAGAAAATGAAAAATCTAACACGTCAAGCATGAAATACGTTTTTTACCATAATGCGATATAATCAAAAAATGCTTGATACTATTTTTTCATTTTTTAACACACTCACCACATTCATTGTCGGTTTTGTGTTCATTACACTTACCTCTTTTGGTGTCATAGACAACCCGACACCATCACTTGAACATACTTCCCAAGGAGATGTTGAAACCGTACCTTTGATCGAGCTTGAGGATTCTTCCATAGAAAATACATATCCCGAGGAGAGAAAAGAAAATGTTCCGGCAGTGATTCCAAATACCGCTCTTTCTCCAACAAAGGAAAAACCAGCCACTTCCCCTTCCGAACTGCCGTCTCAGGAAGTTGTTTCGGCACCAGAAGACCATATTCCCACAGAGGCTGATTTGAATAGAGAGACGCGCTCGGCACTGGTAAACATATTTTGCACGACGAAAGAGGGCAACGTACTTTCTTCTATTACAGGGAGTGGGGTACTCATAGATCCGCGCGGCATTATTCTCACCAATACGCACATCGCCCAGTTCTTTCTTTTGGAAGACTATAAACACGAGGGGTATATAAGCTGTCTCATACGAACGGGTGCTCCGGCGAAGCCCGCTTTCAAGGCAGAACCGATATATATCTCGCTCCCTTGGATAGAGAAGAATGCGTACACCCTGGTGGAAGAGAGCCCAAAGGGAACGGGGGAGGATGATTTTGCGCTTTTGCGGATCACAGAACCGGTTGGAAGTGGTACCACACTCCCGAACGCTTTCGCGTACATAACTCCCGATATGAATGAAGATATGCTCACCACAGGAACTCCTGTTCTTTTAGCCGCATACCCCGCCGGTTTTTTAGATGGAACGATCGTCCAAAAAAATCTCTGGCCCGCAAGCGCGGTCTCAATCATTAAAGAAATATTTACTTTTGCGACGGATACTATTGATCTCTTGTCCACGGGAGGGAGTGTGGTGGCGCAAAAAGGATCTTCCGGCGGCGGAGTCGTGAGTATGATTACCGGTAAACTTATCGGAATTGTCGTAACAAGTTCTGAGGAGGACTCCACAGGCGATCGCGATCTGCGCGCTATTACGCTTTCTCATGTGAACAGAAGCATGTCCGGAGATATAGGTATGGATATGAACGCGTTCCTTGCGGGAGATCCGACAGAGCGCCAAAAAGATTTTCAGGAAACGCGCGCTGACACCATACGACAGATATTGTTCAGTGTTTTAAACAGGTAAACATAAACGTGTGAACGTTATCCACACAAGGAATGTAACGCAAGCATATCTTTTGATACAATGAAAGTGCAAAGAGTAAATAATATTTGCGCTCTACGCTCAGTATTCCCTTACTTTCTTTTGTTCGTCAATTTTCTTTATCCATTTTTTATACGCCTTCACATACTATGCATCATATTCGCACCTCTCTCTTAGTAGCTTTTATTCTCACACTCGGTAGTTTCACTTCTTCTGTTTTTGCGCAAGATGCCGACCCCGTCATTGTTTCGGAAAAGGCCGCGGTGGATGTGACCCCGGTCACCAGAGAGGCAAGTACCGCGACAACGCGAGAACTTGTAGAATCACAGGTTTCTATTCAGAACGCGCGGGTAACGTCTCAAGTAGGACCAAAGGTAAACATTTCTTTTGGTATCGTGAATGAAGAGGGTACGCAACCGGAGGTGAAATATCAGGTAGAGCTTTTTGAAAAGAAAGAAGGAGAATTTACCCTTGTTGATCAGCATGTCGGCAACGAAATATGGTATGTGAAGGAGAATCAAACTGCTCAAAAAGACATCGTCTATTTCGCCCCATCCTATTTGAACGGCACCTATGAAGTGGTGATTACTCTCGCCAATACAAACGGTGCAGTTCTCGCTGTTGCGTTAGCAGGGAATATAGAGCTCCGAGGTACGGGAGAATACCTCAATGTTTCTGAGTGCTCCTTAAGTGTCATAGGTGAAAAAGACATCACCTACGACTCCATCAAAGGTGTTGATATATTGCCTCGCGAAGAAATAACGGCGCGCTGTAAAGTTACGAGTTCTCTTACAGAGACGGTTAATATTACTCCTTTTTTCAAAACATTTTATCGCAATGTGTTCGGTCGTCTCGTTCTCACTGAACAACCGGACAATACTACTCTCACGATAGCGCCCGGTAAAACAGTTTTTGCAACATGGAAGCTTCCGAAGGCAACAAAACCGCAAGCGTACGACATCACCATGGTTTTGGTAAATGAACAAAACTCTGTTTTTTCCAACATGTCACGTTTCCACTACTTTATTCACGGCGCCTCCGCCACCATTCAGAGTGTTTCTGCGCAAAAAAGTCGGTACATGAAAGATGATGTGGCGGAGATATCTCTTGCATGGACTCCTTCAGCAGATTCTTTCCCCGGCTCACGCAAGGGACCAACAGCGATTGAGGCGGTATATATCGATATCTCCATGACTGACCTGCAAAGCGGAGTGGAATGCATTATTCCAATCCATCCTCTCAAAGGGCAGGGTGACGGAAAAAATAATACAGGAGGTTTTTTCACCTATGAACCCGTCATTATCGCCGATTGTGGACAACCCGTCATTACCGTCACATTAAGCGACGACCAGGGGAGGACCTTAGACCAGAAACGGGTTGTCTTGGAAGGCGGAAGTTTAGATACGCGTTCTTTTCCATCTAATACGCTTGCGTTCGGTATCGTCATAGGACTTATTCTTCTCGCCCTTATCATTATCGTGTATGAAAAAATGAAAAAAAATGAAACTGCCACTCTTATGAAATCGCTTCTCTTCGTTTTAGCTATCGTGTCCATTTTAGGCATAACACAGGGAAACGCTAACGCGCAAACTGAAGCCGGCGATAGTCTTTCTGTTGTTGCAACGGTCAACGTTTCCGATGCTAAGATAATAAGCACTTCCGTAAACTCCGCTACTGTTGGGTTTGATATTTCAAACAAAGTTGGAGTACAGCCCGATATCCGTTACGGGATCGATCTGTATAAAAAAACAAAAGACGGGAAGGTTCTCTATGACAGTCACGTGTATGATGAGGCGATAATTCTTGGTGAAGGTGAAAAAATCCACAGAGAAATTTCTTACCCGTTTCCTCTCGGCAACGGAGATTTTGAAGTATGGGTGGTCTTAGCGAACAGCAACGCGTTCCCATTCGGACAAAAATATGCGGGAGACGTGTTTCTTGGGAACAGCAGTCAGTTCGTGGAACTTTCCTCCTGCTTTCTTTCTGTAGTAGAGGGGTCTGCAAAAAAAACATATCCACTTTCCGAAGACGTCATTACCTCCCCGGAAGAGAAGCTCACGTTGAATTGTTCCGCAAAAAACAAGTTCGGGAAATCAGTTGAATCTTTTCCCTTTTTTGAAACAAGCTACCGTTCGCTGATCGGGCTGTTCGGAGAACGGATAGAACAAAAGACCGTAGTAGCTAAAATTTCGCTTGATCAAAACGAGGAGAAAAACGTTACCATTGAGGTTCTGAAGCAAACGATTCCGCAAGCATACAGTTTTGAGCTCTTTTTGGTAGACAAGGATGGTTTTCAAATATCAAATGCGGTAATAGGGCATTATGTGGTGCAAGGAAGATTTGCGACAATTCAAAATATAATCCTTGATAAAGCAAGCTACAAAAAGGGAGATATGCTTCAAGGGAGTCTTTTTTGGACTGGAAGCGCTGAGTGGTTGCAAGATGATAGCACGAATGAACTTCCGGGTATTCTCGCTGTCTCTCCTGTGGTTGCGGTGCAGATGCGAGTGACGAGTGACGACAAGGAGTGTATAGAGCCAAACGTAAAGGCGCCCACTGTAAAAGATACCCATTTGAATTTTTCCGAGCGAGTGCTTGTTTCTTGCGAAAATCCGACTATTTGGATACAGCTTCTTGAT
>JANLHH010000103.1 GCA_024654605.1 Patescibacteria group bacterium
CTATGGGCGCAAAATTCGGTTGGATTTGGAGCCAGCAGGCTTTTTCTGCGGCATTTCAAGCAATCGCTGTGGAAGATTAGGGATTTTAAACACTTCCGCCATTCTCTTTGGATATTTCTGTGTGACTCTTTGCGCATCCTCAAAAGCCTTGCGTACCTCAACGATATCGATTTCGGCAAATCGCTCTGCAAGATCGGCTTTTCCGTTTAGGAGGATTTCCATGTACGGCGGGTTCTCCAGGTTTTTAACCAGGGGCGTTTGCGCCAACATTGTTTTCAGTGTCTTTGATAACGCATGGTTACCGCTTCGCTTGCGGCCATTGCGTTTCAGGCATCTGAAGAATTGTTCTAGGATATTATTCGTCCTTTGCGGTTGGATGAAGGCGAACCCCGTTTTCGTCGCGACCTGAATCGGATCAGCGAACAACTTATCCCAGTATTTGTCGATTTGCCTGATCATTTTCCGGTAGGCAAGCGTCATAGCCGCTAGATTTTTGATCTCTTCGCAGTGGCGAAACTGTGTGAGGCGCGCCTTGATGGTCGCCATGTCTGCGTCACCCTCATCATTCAATCCCTCTCGACTATCGGGCTGCGCAATGCGCATGACCCCGCGCAATTGCTCGAAGACCCTGACGGCATCGAGCATTCTCGATACGGTGCTGGAGAGCGCCCTGTCTGCCAAGGTCTTGCTGATCCGCATCAGTGGCAGCAAAGCGGCATCGGCCCCCATCTTCTGCTGGAGTGCGTTCAATTTTGGGGCAGCCTCCTGTAATCGCAGGTAAAAATCAAGATGCGGTCTGTCGAAGGGGAAGCCGAAACCATTGGACTGGCTCTTTGCCTCCACGACCCACGTGATGATGAGGTAGGCGGCCACCAAAGGACGCAGCGGCGTATCCGGCTCCTCCAATTGCGTGCTCTGCAGGTAATGGTCGAGACACTGCCCCGCATCCGGGGCATCCTCGATGGCTTGTTTGATGGCTTTCGCTGTCGCGCGTAAGTGGCTGCGGATGCGATGCGTTTTCAAATGCCTGCGAAGGGTGTGGTAGTCGTGTCCCAGCAGGTCTTTGCCAATGTCTTTGAGAAAATGAAAATGACAGATAAAATCCGGTGCATTTGGAAAGACCGCCGCAACGGCTTTCAAAATCGCAACGCCCATATCGTGCACCAGTGCGATAGGCTCACCGTATGTTTGCAGGATTCTTCTGAGAAAAGGAATCAGTTGACCGGTGTTTTCCGTGGGGATCTTGATGTTGTCCAGGACGATTTGGGAGAGTGCGTCGATGGTGCACATGAGATGGGGGCTGTCGCCTTCGCAGGTCCCGTCCAAATGTAAAATATAGCCGCCCTGTGTTCCCATGAACTGCTTGATCTTCTCCTGGCTTTGCGCGTGCGCCAAGGCCAAATAGACGATGAATCGCCTGCCCAGATAATCGATTTCCCGAAGCGAGATGGTGATGTTCTGTGCCTGGAGTTCCTGCTGAATCTCCTTACCATTGCGACAGTGTAGAAAGATGGCTTGCCCTATAAACGCAATCACATCGTAGCCGTAGCGGGCGCCGGGAGAAACCAGTTGTTGCAACTCTTCGGCCGGGAAAACCGATTGATCCGCACAGCGGGGACAATACGTTTGCGTCTCATGAGCGATGAAGTGACCGATACGCAGCGTAGCAACCTCCCGTGTGTGTGTTTTCCACACGTGGCTGACGGCATTACATTCAGGACAAAAGTCCTGATTGGGCGCAAATCGTATCAATGGTTTCTGCGGAAACAAGACGCCAGGCGACAGCTTGCTTTGCAACTTCTTGAGATAATGGCTCAAGCATCTGACGCTGGAGTATCCACCGTTTTTTTTAGTAGGCCATGGTGGTCAAGCAATTGCCGGATAGCGGTTGCGTCGATGTCGAGTCGTTTGGATTTGAGACGGCGCGCAATCTGTTCCACTTCGCTCTGCGGATGGCCGATCAAATCAACCAGTATCATCACTGCCTCCATATCGGATGGCATGCGTGACTCCTTGGCGCCGCTCTCAGCCAAACGGGCCTGTAGTTGTTGTTCCCGGATTCCGGGATCGGCGGCGAACCAAATCCAGCGCCCCTTCAGGTTCTCACGATAGATTGCCGGATGATCGCGAAAGTGTGAAAGAAAGGAGCGCGGCTGCAGCCCAAGTAGCTTGCCCAGCTCAACACTATTCAACCCGTGCTGGGAGTGAGTGACCAGGTGGACCAGGGTTTGTTTCAGATTGCCGTGCTTCGAGAAGCAAGCCCCCTGATACCGCCACAGGCCAAGGTCGTTGAATTGGGCGATCTCCGGCAAGGTGTAGTAACGGCCGTTGCGGTTATAACTGGTGTAGGCGCGCCAGGTTTTTAAGCGTCGACGCGCCGTCACAACGGAGCATGACAGCCAGTTGGCCAACTGATCAATGGTCACGATTTTTTGCTTCTTGAACGATCGGATAACTGCAGTGAGATCCATTGCCTACCCCCGGTGATAAAGTATATGTATAAGGGTGTAATTATAACATATACTTTATCTTCTGCAGCCAAAAAAATACCCCAAAAGGGATTCTACGCGCTCCATTCAGAGCAAAATACCGCCTAATCACCTCTCATATACTTTGTCAGGTAGTAAGTCATTCTATGCGTGCGAAAAAATATTCTACACTATCCGTAGGTTACAAAATCCAACCGAATTTTGCGCCCATAG
>JANLHH010000104.1 GCA_024654605.1 Patescibacteria group bacterium
ATGTCGGTGTCGCTGGGTTGCGGTAAAGCCGATGTTTCAGTCATATTCTCCCCCGAGGTCAAAATACCGGAAAAGGCTTTATTGGGTTTCGTGGATTATTGGCTTTGAAGGTTGGTTGAAAATGTCGGGTTGCGTATTCTGTAATTTTGGTCTATTTTTTGCGGCATCATTTTGTGCGCGCCCAAGCCATCCGGTAAAAAATCTTTTCATCCCTTTTTCGGTTTTACATTCTGTCGGGTGTCCGATACACCATCCACGCATATTTCTGAATTCTTGGTTTATATCGACTCCGGGATATAACTCTTGCATTTCTTTTAGAATGCTTTCCCGGATAGGGTATTCTGATTTTGTGTTTGTTATGAGATTTATGAAAATTGGGTCTGATACTTCCGGCGGCGCAGCCGGTTCTTTTTCCGGCTCGGCGCAAGAGTCTTTAGGTACTGGTAATGAATCAGGAAGAGGAGATGGAGAAGGAGAAGGAGAAGGGGCATTGCCGACAGCATTGCTGTGAGCATGCCGTGAGCATAATTCAGCATTGCTCTTTTCATCCTGAGCATTACTGACTGTTCTCTGTTTATCCCATCTTGCATTGGCGCTCTTTCTGGCTTGTTCTTCTCTATCTTTTGCGTGACAAGCATATCCATTATGTTCTTGCCAGTCGTGTACTTCATATCCATTCTCGGTGTTTTGGATAAATCCATATTCAAGAATGTGCTTTACAAAAACACTCTCATCGCCGTCCCAACTTGCCGCAAGTTCGATATCTTCATCGCTCATATTGCCAAGAACGCCATCCGGTCTATACTGCGCAGTAAACTCCCAAAGGCGAATAAGGGAAATTACCCCTTCCCATCCAAGTCGCTTTTTTAGCTTCTTGGTTTTTGGATGTTCAAAAAAACCAACAATAAGTCGGTAATCCTTATTCATGTATTCCCTCTTGAGCGCGGAGTTCCTGCATGGCTTTTTTGAGATAGTGGGATTTGCGATACGCCCGCACTTTTTCCTTGTTACGATCCCGCCATTGCTTGTGATATTCGCGTTCTTTTTGTTTTGCGAGTTCACAAACTTCAGCCTGAACTTCCGGGTCAAGATTTTCAAAGTCGTTCATTGTATATATCCTCCTGTTTGTATAATACAAAAATAAAGGAATAAACAAACCAAGTCAAGCCATAAATCGAATATTTTTCGCAACTTCTCAATATTTTCCAACCTTGACATCATGTCACTTATCCCCTGCCAAAAAGCGCGTTTACCAAATAAAAAACCCGATGTCATAAGACACCGGGTCACATATTCCAGACAGTTTG
>JANLHH010000117.1 GCA_024654605.1 Patescibacteria group bacterium
AGGGTAATACCTATATCGAATGCGATAATATATTGCGATGCAACGAGTTACGAACAATTATTGCTAAACTTTGAACATAACTTGTAAACTGGGGCTAGGGATGTTTTTTTCTCTTGAATTGGTATATTCCTTGTGGTAATCTCACTTCTGTATGTTGAAGTTAAATTTCCTATCATTCACCCGAAAGGAATGACAATGTCCAACTCTCCAGTCTTGCGGACGTCGTTTACGTGCCGCGTCTTCATCGCGGCGATGTTGCTATTGGTCTGCCTGCCACACGTGGCCTTCTCAGCCGAGAAGAAAGGTGTTGTCGTTTGCGAGCCCGGTTACTCGCTGGTCCTCGGACCGGTCAAAGCAGGCGATCGCACCGAGCAGCCGGGCGGCAAGTACTGGAATGAATACACGGACTCCAGGGCCAGGTTGGAAATCGAACTCGTCAGCGGTAAGGTATGGGGTACGATCAACCGCGCCTCTAATGGGCGATCCTTCGTCATCAATGAAAAGTATCAGTGGGTTCCACTCACCTATTCCTACAGCACACAGTATAATCTGAACGGTTCCTTCGATTATTGGGCGCTTGAAAACCTCGATGAAATCGACGTACACGTGGTCATTGACGGTGACCTGAAACATACCACCAAGGACGTACTCGGTGGCAAACCGGACAGCATGCCCGAGCGCAAGAGCAAGTTCCATGGCCTGGTCTGCTTCAACACCGGCCTTACCAGTACCAAATTTCCCGAACTTGGTGACAGCTTCATCCTCCTGTTCGAAGACCCACACCAGCCGTGGAAGAAAATCAATGCGCCGTCAAAGGCCGAGCGAAGGAAGTGGTTGGAGAAACAGGTCAAGGAGAACTTCGAGTTCACAGAAGCCATCGGCATTGTCAAGGCGAACTTAACTGCAAAACATCCCTGGTGGTTCGTTGATGCGGCGAACGAGCGCTACTATCCCGACAAACTGCTTGACGGCAGCGTCAAGGAGGACACCTACGATGAACTGATTTTTTCGCTGCCCGCCCGCATCGGGCATGTTAAAGGCGCTGCGACGGACGGCGTGACGCGCGTGTGGACAATAGTTCAGTGTCCGGGGCCGGGCAAAGCCACGTTCAGCTTAGAGCGCGACACCATCGACGGCGGGTTCTGTCGTCCGCAGGCGGTTGACACCGTCGAGAAGAGCGTTACGGTCGAGACTTACCAGCAAGAAGGACGGAACGAACACTACGCCTTTGTGCTGTACGCGCCGCCGGCGGTGTTTGGCGCGAGCGAACAGTCGCGGCAAGTGCATCATCGCGATGTGGACCTGCAGATCGCATGGGAGCCTGACAAAATCAAGGCTCCCACGCAACAGGCGAACGACCACTCCGAATCGTTCACGCTTGTCCGCCCTCCGGTCATTTTGCAGCATGGCACGTATGACAATGCAAACTATTGCTGGCGCAAGTACCCGCAGGACGATTTGGTCGCCAAGGACTATCCGAAGGACCATGCAGCCATGTTTGACGTATTGAAGTACGCAGGCTTTGTGCTGCCCGACGGTCAGCCGGCGGTATTTACCGTCAGTTATGAAAATGACATCGTCAACGTTTCGCAGCAAGGCAAGTACACCTCCAGCGGATCGAGCAAATTCGAGCGCGATGTTCAGGTCAACGGCAAGACGGTCGGCAGCAGTAGTTTCGTCAACCTCGCGCACGTCTTGTGGGAGAACCCCGGCGGCATCCGCAACGCGCTACAAGCCTATCGAGAATCAGGCATCGCCGCAACACAGGCCGACGTCATCTGCCACAGCCTCGGTGGATTGGTCGCGCGGCTTTACATCCGCGGCGCGCACCTGGACGACCCGTCGCCGCAAAAGTCAGACGAATATCCCGACTCGTCCAAGCACGTCGACCAGACCGTTTGGTACTACCGTCCCGAAAACTACATGAAAGGTGACGTGCATAGACTAATCACCATCAGCACCACACACAAAGGCAGCGATGCTCCGGGCATGCTTATTCCGTACCAGGCTCTCGCGGACAATCCCAGCCTTCGTTTCTCGCTCGATCGTCAGCATCCGCAATACGTGCCGATACTCCGCGCCGCCGACATCGCTTCGCCCGGTACCATCGGCCCCGTCGATCGCAGGACGGTTAAGCTGCTGCTTCACTTTATCAACTATGAAACCGGCACTGGCGGCGCCTTTATAGATCAGCAACCCGGCAGCCCGGCGCTCAACGCCATCGGCATCACGCCCGTGCCGTCTCATGCCATCGCCTGCATTTCACAGGACGCCGATCTCGATACGTTCAAGGGCTTCTACTGGCAGCGGATGCACAAAATCCACATGCTGTCACCCGACTCGATCCTCGCACGGGTACTCAGACCGCGCGAGCACGGCGACGACAGCTTCGCCGCTTTACGCGTGTTGGATCGGGAAGACCGGAACGCGCGACTGGTCTACGCCTCTGCGATTGCCATGACCGAGGACGGAGTCTTTCTGACCAACAATCCTATGTACGCAGAAGCCGACGCGTTGGCCGAAGCCACGCATCGCAGGGTGCTGAGTCTCTTCCGATCCGTCATCTTCGGCAACAACCCCAACGACTGTACGGTGCGTAGGGAAAGTTCACTCGGTGGGTTGACCGAGGGAGTCGATGGAACGGTAATTGACCATGTGCTCCACGGCTACGCATCGACCTACCCGTCCGTGCAGGCGCGCGTTGTGCAACTGCTGCGCGGTGGCTACCAGAACTTCAATATGAAAGGTTTCCCCACAGCAGGCGGACCCACCAAGGACATGCCTCCGCCGAGCGTCGCCCCGCCCCCTCCGAAACCGAAAGTTTCATTGACTGTAAAAACGGTCAGCGACAACGCGACGCGCCTCGACCCCGAGCAAATGCGGATCGAACGGCTCGAAATGCAAAAGTACCTCGCAAGTGATCACATCATCGCATGCAACAGCGGAACGGTCGATCTACAGCTCGGATTCGACGGACTTGATGACGCCATCGTCAAAGCGCGCCTCGACGCCAAACGAAAAGCAACGCTGCTACTGTTCGGCGATGCCGACCCTAAGAAAAGGCGATTAGAAGCGCATCTCCTCGAAGGCACCGTACACATCGACAAGGACAAGCGGATCTCCTGCCTGCTGCGCACTTATACCCCGTCGGCGGTAATTGACAATCGTCACACAAGCTACACTGTTGCCCACGACTACGACACGCAGACCACCAATATCATCGTGCATGACGGTACCGTACGCGTCTATCCGCTCGACGGCAACGAACCGTACGACGTCACCGCGGGAAAAACCGCGTCACACAAAAAGCCCGACAAACCCGTTTGGCCGAGCTTCGATGATGTCGTACGACTCGCTGACGTCGATGCAGACGATGTGGCTGACGATCCGAAGGACACCTACGCTACGTCCAACGACAGTGGGACAGGCCGAGGCGCAACGGCCGACGGCGTCGCGAGCGACACATCTACCGGCGGCGAGACCGCCGCCGCAGACGACCGTCCCACCATCAACAGGCCAAAGGGACCAATTGATCACGAGATCACTACCCTCGCCGACAACCTGCCCGACCCCATCCCGTTTCACCAATCTCCGCCTCCAGCGACAGACGAAGATATGAGTGGGTGGACGGTGGATTTTGGCACGTATGATGCTCGTCAGAACGAGATCAATGCAAGCCCGGCGAGCGATGGCAAGACCAGCTATTATATTGCACCGCAGTCTTTACTTGGTAAATGGACTGGTAGGCAGACTCTGTCTTTTGAAAAGAAAAGCTGGGGCGGCAGCTATTACGACCCATATTCTTACGCTGCCTATGGCGATGTTGTGATCAGCAGCGGCTCAAAATCAGCGCGCTTTGATATCAAGCCTGACCATTCCGGCAACTGGCTGCACTATTATATCCCCCTTCGCGATCAGGGTTGGAAGTTTTCCGGTGGGGCCCGCTCTCTGTCAGATATTCTATCGAATGTGACCTCTCTTAAAATCCGTGCCGAATATGGTGTCGGTACGGATTATTCGGCTTTGCGAAGCATGACGTTTGACGGGCAGACGGCCCAGCCTTCCACAAACAAACAACTTCCTCCTGACGTTCCATTCAAGCAATTACCACCTCCTACAGGAAGCGAAGGCATGAGTGAGTGGACGATGGATTTTGGCACGTATGATGCTCGTCCGAACGAGATCAGTGCAAGCCCGGCAGGCGATGGCAAGACCAGCTATTATATTGCACCGCAGTCTTTACTTGGTAAATGGACTGGTCGGCAGACTCTGTCTTTTGAAAAGAAAAGCTGGGGCGGCAGCTATTCAGAACCGGATACTTATGGCGCCTATGGGGATGTTGTGATCAGCAACGGCTCAAAATCAGCGCGCTTTGATATCAAGCCTGACCATTCCGGCAACTGGCTGCACTATTATATCCCCCTTCGCGATCAGGGTTGGAAGTTTTTCGGTGGGGCCCGCTCTCTGTCAGATATTCTATCGAATGTGACTGATCTCAAAATCCGAGCCGAATATGGTGCCGGCACAGACTATTCGGCCTTGAGGAGCGTGACGTTTGGCGGGCAGTCGACCCAAATCCCCACTCATCTCATCGATAAAGAAACGGTACCAGGAGGTCAGCTTCCAAAAAGACCTATTAAGGGCCAACAGCCAAAAGCAGTTATCTCATCAGCGAACCCAGAATCGGGTAAAGTTCCTTTGAAGGTAGCATTTGATGCTTCAGGTTCACACGACTCAGATGGTAGCATAAAAGAATATAAATGGGATTTTGGTGATGGGAAAACAGAAACCACTTCTGACCCACGAGTTGAGCATACTTATAATGAAGTATGGACCTACAGGGTTAAGCTCATAGTAGTCGATAACGATGATAATTTCAGTGACCCAGCAGTTTCAAAACCAATATTAGCTATGATTAGAGGATTGATAGTGTATTAATTTATTCAGTAGGTATCCCTTTTTTGGTAGTATCATTAGTATATAAGTCAACAATTCCTTACTTTTTTTGATTGGAACATGAAACTAGAAAAAACTATTTTAAGAATCTCTAGAGTATTTATTGCGGCAGTAATTTCCTGTAGTTTTGTTTTTATGTCCATAGGTTCCGCCAGGGCTGAGACTACAGAAGATTTTTTGAATAGCGCCCAGACAGAGAAAGATCTGTTGGTATTGAGTGATTTATTGAATTCGACTTGGGATAATTTGACTAATAGTTTGTATTATCAACCGTTAGGTGAGGCTACACTCCATATAGTTTGGCCAGAAATAGATTTATTTTATGCCAGAAGGCAAATGAAATTTATGGGTGAAAAATGGACTAAAAACATAACGGAATACGCTAATCGTCAGAACCTTGATCCGGATGTTTATCTGGCATCAATGATGGATGATGCTCAGCCCTGGAGAAAGAGCGCCAAAAGTGTTCTTGCTAATGCCGGAGACGTAATGGATAAGGTTGATGTTGTTTTAAAACTTGTAGAGGGAGATGTTGAAGGAGCTTTTATTGTCCAAGCTAAAAACATGTTTGAAACTGCTGCCGTAGCTACTCTTGGGAATGTTGCTTTGCCAATGATAGTTGCTTATGAGGTTACAATGGCAAGTTTTTTCGCAGTTAAGCATGAAAACCATTTGATAAAAAAGATCCAACTCGAAACCAGGGAGTATAAAAAGGATTCTTTTCTCACAAATATGGATACTTCCTTGGAGGAAAGAGCGAAATATTTCATAAAGAAGTATACGACTATGACTGAGAAAAAAGGTGTTTATGGGAGTATATGGGTGAGGCCTGAGATGGTAAAGTTTTTTCAAGAATATACTGAGAGTCCAGTCGGTATGCAAGGTGCAATTGATTTAGAACCTTATTTTGGGTGGTTTGGTGAAGATCCTATAAGGGCTAGTTTGCTGTTAGTTGATTCTAAAACAGGTGAGCCCACATCAGATTTCCTAACGGTTGCTAAGCATCTTATTAATGGATTTGATACAGTAGTGAAAGCACAAAAAGATCTAGTGGCCAGGAGACATCTGGCAAAGATTACAGGTATTAATACGGCGATGCAGATAGCCTTTGCAAGAAGGGCAGAGAAATATGAGCCAGAAATAGTGGAGTATGCAAAAAAACTTGATATGCGAAGGAAAAAATTAGAGATGATGGATGATGTTCGGGCACAGCTTCGAGCATATGACTTAGCGTACGGAGATGTAAAAGAAGCAACTACCCAAGAGGAAAAAAGAATAAAAAGAGGCATTGAGGATGCACGTGATGAGATAGAAAAATATAGAGGCTCTCTTGAATACGCTTGGATTGAACCTGCTAGGCAGGGTGCGAGAGCCAACCTAGAAACTTGGATAAAAACGTTTGCATCGAGAGTTAAGGCGTCTAAAGAATACGGTTTAAACTTCGCTTTTGTAAATGAGTATATAAATTATTTAAGGAATTATAAGGTGCTCAGATCACTTGATACAGAAGAAGAAAGAGTCAAGAAGCAGCAATTTCTGGAGGAACAGGTGAATAACCATTTAGTTTCTTTATTAACAGTAGATGAAAAACTGTCCAAATTAATAGCAAGGAAAGAACAATTGCAGGAGGAAATCGACGCGCTTGGAAGAGGCTTAAAAGGTATAGAGAAGGCAATAGAAGAATCAGTAGCTAGAGATGCTGAGAAATGGCAAAAAGTGATGGATTCATACAATGATCCAATATGGGACCATGTCGCCGAGGATCCCTATGCTTTTTAAATAGAGGTAAGTATAGTAAGGTGACCCCCCTAATGAAATTTCAAGGAATGCCACACCTATTTCGTTAACATGTTAGAACCCAAATTAAGCGATTCTTGATCAAGATCAATACGATATCATTTAGAATAAGTAGTTTACTTACGCAAAAAATTGATAGATCTATCAGGTGGTACACTTTTCAATTGACATAACCAGCATTGCTCAATTTGGTTAATATATTATCACATGAGGTTAAGCAATGTACAATTTATCATGATATGCAGAATTCTTCACAGAGGGTGCGGAGTAAGTCGATTTTTCCATATTACCAAGCAGGATAGATTAGTCTGCAATCAGTGTCATATATGAGGAGCGGAGATGAAAAAGCATCATTACTTTACCGGTGACAACTTCTTTTATTCACTCTTCCGTGTAAAGACTTTGCCATAGAGGAATCCTGCCGCAACCGCTCCGGATACGGGCCCTAACCACCAGACAAAATGGTAATCGAAATGACCGGATACTACCGCAGGGCCAAAAACACGCGCCGGATTAAGCGCGCCTCCACTGATTGTTGTACTGACCGACACACCAAACAGGTATACTAAACCAATTGCTACTCCGGCAAGGACCTTTGACGTCCTCCTGTCAACAGCAGTTGCATAGATAGTAAATACAAATAAAAAGGTGACTATACATTCTATTAATGCAGCCTTCCAGAACTCGACTCCCTCTCCCAAAGTACAGGTACCTAAGAAAACAGTACTAACCGCATCCGGAAATAGTATTTTTAAGAAGTATGCTGCCATTACCGCACCGGTCAATTGAGCCACAATATAGTAGGCTGCTGTACCGGCATGCATCCTCCCGGTAGCCCAGAAAGATATTGTTATCGCCGGGTTTATGTGAGAACCTGAAATGTAACTTGTCGCGTATACAATAGCTACAATCACAATACCAAACACGGTTATCGCCCAGACAGGAACTCCCTGTCCTTCTGTCATCTTTACGGAATGTTCCGCACATATTGCACCGGCTCCTATGAAGACGACTAAAAGTGCTCCTAATATTTCAGCTATATATTTACTATACTTTTTCATTTATGGATTTATTTAAAGTAGCTTAGCGCAGAGGGCTGATGATTTGCGAAGTATGATTGCAAAATGAAAGATTTATCCTGGTTGCCAAAAACAATATCATTTAATTAGCGCCCTACGGGCGGACTTTTAGTCTTTATATTTCTCTGTACATTCCATAGTATGGTTATTACATCCAGGACATCCTAATTTTGGCATG
>JANLHH010000118.1 GCA_024654605.1 Patescibacteria group bacterium
GGCGAAGGAGGAAAAATAAAGTGCTGCAGAAGTTTTTTATTGGTGAGCGTGTGCGGGTGGACTTAAAGGAAGTGCCCGTTGAGGAACGACAATGCGATGTAGGTTTTGTACGTTTTATAATGTTGGTTCATCCGCGTACACCTCTCGAAAGGGTTGAATACTCTGTCCGGTTTGATAAGCCTTACATCAAACCGGAGAAAATACTTCGCGAAAACATATACGAAATTATATGTACAGAGGAGAAAATAGAAGCCGCCCTCGATGCGGCGAAGGGGGAAGAGAAAAGAGGCTCCCATGAATAATAACTCTCAAAAATGGACTTACACCTATGAAATTTACATAGGTATTAACAGTGCCGGTACTCCGGTGATGCTGACATTTGCAACCATGTTATGGTTTGGGGGCTCCGATGCCAACCTGTGACGCATGCAACATGCAGCTT
Source organism: Patescibacteria group bacterium (assembly GCA_024654605.1). Taxonomy (GTDB): domain Bacteria; phylum Patescibacteriota; class Minisyncoccia; order Phycocordibacterales; family JANLHH01; genus JANLHH01. The sequence continues at coordinate 443 of JANLHH010000118.1, forward strand.
ACCCCTCTCGTTCATCCCGATAACTCGGTGGATTGGGATTGCCCGCACAGCAAGCAGGGGTATCAATTTTATGAATGTTCTTGCGGTGCGGTCTACGGAGTGCGGCATCAATGGGACGCCGGGACTGGATGCGATGACCGGTGGAAGAAATTCGCGCCGGGAGAAAGAATTAAACGGCATTATTGAAGGTGCGAGCCGAAAGGAGTGAGATATGGAATTAACGAACAAAGAAAAAGAATGGGTGAAAGATGCCAAGCGGTTGTTCAGGCGCAAACCGAAGGATTTGCTCCTCTATGCAATAGACACCAACTTGTCTGTCAGTAAACGCGGCGTATCATCTTTTGAATATAATGAACCTATTGGCGATATAACCGATTGCGGGGCTATGCTGACCGATCTGCACGAGGACAGGGATTGCGGGAGGCTCCCATGAATAATCTACTTGACAGACAAGACGGGGAATCCTTCAAATCCGCGGTGGAGGATAAAACAAAATGAACCAACACATTCCCGTTAATCGTAAACCGGAGGGCTAACAGGATGGAAGGCAAAGAACAGAATTGGTATTTCACTTGGGGTTATGGGCAAGCTTATCCGAATAA
>JANLHH010000119.1 GCA_024654605.1 Patescibacteria group bacterium
AATGATTGCATACAAAACCGTCCATACCGGCCCAAAGAGCCACGACGGGGGCGCCCATGTTGGCTTAATCAGTTGTGAATACCAATCGTATGAATTCATATACGTGTATAATTACGAACTTATGGCTGGAATAATTCTTCGGGAACAAAGCGCACAGACTTCACAGTCTCAAATTGTTTTGCTGTGGCCTCAATTTGCGCCCATAAAATAGCCACCCGACACGAACCACCGCTAGTTTTGTTTTGAGGATCACTAAATGTCAGCGTAGCGACCCCATCTTGGATAGACGCACTGATAAGAGAAACTCCGGCAAGTGGAAATTCGCTCGTAATGCCCTGTATTTTCTCTTCTTGCGATATCTCTCCGCGCAATAAAAGCTTGATCGTTTCTGTAAGAGGCGTACTCGTCTCCGGGATCACGCGTTCTACCGCAACCAATCCGTTTTTACTGCATTGCACCCCGCCAGGGCCTTGATCATTCGCTGGATTGTAGTAATACAAACGAATTGCGATCCCAGTTCCGGGAATCGAATCGTTACCTTTGGGAGACTCTGTGCTATTAAAAAGGTAGCCAGCAATTCCAATCGCCAGAACAACCAGTATGCTTATGCTAATAGATCGCCATTTCATATTTTATTTTTTTCGAAAATCAGCCCACAGAGACAAGACTCCGAGAGCTAGAAAAAGACATGCCTCTATCCAGTTGTTTTTTTGAATAGCCTCAATAAGCGCAATTCCGAAGAAAAGGATAAAGACGGTCAAGTTTGTAAATGGTACATTTTTCATATTGCTTTTATTTTACCATCACAATACTTCTCGGACTCCGAACCTGTCTCAGGCTAACTGCAGGACTTAGCGTACTCACTATTCGTTATCCTCATTCTTTCCTTCCGCCTTTTGTTTCGCCTCTTCACGCGCTTTTTCTCCAGCCTGTTTAAGAGCTTCTCGTTCTGCTTCTGTTAGATTTGAATTCTCCAGAGATTTTTCAAGCTCTCTCTGGGTTGCTTCTGCGTCTTGTTTGGCGTTTTCCCGAATTGATTCGTTATCCTCATCATCTTCCGTTTCAATATCCTCCAATTCATCCTCCAATTCTGCGTCTTCTGACTCCTCGTCTTCGTCATCAGTTAATTCATCCTGTCTGTCTTCTTCCAGATCCTCATCATCAAGCTCGTCTTCAATTTTTCTCTTTTCACTGCGAAATGATTCTTTGATATCACTTCGAACGCTCTTCAATGCGGTTATGCTTAACACAAGCTCCTCTGCTTGCGCTTTGAGTCCGGCAACCTGCTCGGCATCTCCCAATTTTTGCGCCTCTTCTATGAGCTTCTGTACCGCAGCCAAGCGATCTTCTTTCAATTCCTTTTGAGCCTCTTGGAATGTCTGGACGAGCAATTGTTCTTGTCTGTCAAACTCATCATCAAGTTCTTTTGCCAGTGCTGAAACTTCTTCGCCTGAAGACTTTACCTCTTGCACAATTTCAGCGGCACGCGCAATATTTCCAACAAGAAGTACCTTTGCCTTCTCAATTCCTTTTGTTTCGGGTCCCTTGGTTTCAATAAGAATTTTTATCTCGGCAATTCTTTCGTTTGCAAATTCAATTTGAAGTTTTGCTTTTGCCTCCTTATTGAAGGTAAAAAACTCTTGCAGATTTTCTCCCAGCCTGTCAAAAAAATACAACGCGCTCTCCGGAGTAAGACCAGCACTGGGCATGTTGCTTGTTTGCGCGTTTGCCGTTCCTGCAACAAGAAACAATGTGAGAGCCGGTATTAAAAACAATCTTTTTAGTCTGGTATTCATAATCAAAATCAATAAATATACGAAATTTATAATATAAGCATTATACCACTTTGAACACAAAACCACCCTTAGGTGGTTTTGTGTTCTCTGGGTGCTTGCCGACAGACACAGGATTGAACCAAAATACTCGCCTAGAGAGGACCCTATTCTCTGTTTTTGCGTCCATAGCTGGACGCTTCGGTCTCGTATATTTACCCATCAAGCCCCACAAAGCTTTTTTGATTACTTTTATTCTAATTTTGATGCTCTTCGAAATCAACCCCCTTCTCCGCTGAATCTAGGGTTAACCACTTACTCTTTAGCGTTCGCGCCTAATCTCCGAGCCGTCGGAGTTGGTGCGATATTTCTGCTCCATATCCCTTACTTTCACCGTAATTTCGTAGCCGGGAGTAATAACAGCGAGACAGGATTCACTTGGTCCGCCAAGTCCCAGACAAGAATCCGACCAATTTTTTTCATACACGGTAAGCACAATAACGAGCCCCTCGCTCACCCCCACTTTCTCGGCAACGTGCTTCTTCACAGTCGTGACCGCTTTTGGCACCGGAAGATTATGAATGCTTCCAGGAGGAGCGTTATCCCCCGATGTAACTGTACTTCCGGTTGTTTCCGTAAACGTCACAGTTTTTAGAACAGCATCAAAGTCTTTAAGAATCTGATCTTCGGGCGAATTAAAGAAAGCAGTGAACATATACACGTAGTCCGGACGCACGACGACAATATTGTCGTTTTCGTAAAGACCGGTCGCGCGATAACGCCATGCGATTTCTCCGCCCACGATTGTCTCTGTCTTTTTCCCATCAGATAGTTTGAAATTTGAGAAATTGGTACCGTCCACAAAACTCTGGAGTGTATAGCGATCAAGATTGTTCTGGAAAATGGTTATGGTAATTGTCGGCGGTCCTTCGGTGGCGGATTTTGGGTTGGAAAACAGCTCTCGCACTGCTGGTGTATCTTCGGCCAGTACTATGGCGTGTTGTTCTCGTTCGCCGTCAAGCGTTTGCTCCAAGGCAACAAAATAGTTCTGTGGATATTGAAATAAAAGACCATACTTGCTTGAGATGTAGGATGCGTTGTGCTGTTCTTTGTTGATTAGATATGGGTATAAAAACGCGGAACCGATAAGTACAGTGAGCCCAATTATTACAATAAACATTTTGTTCATAAAATCTTTTTTAAAACAATAATTATCTAATAATTTCCATATTTATCTCAAACTGGCTGCGGGACTTGGATTCGAACCAAGATGACAACTTTCAGAGAGTTGCATCCTACCATTAGATGATCCCGCAATGATAAAGCTTGGCCAAAACCAAGCCTAATGAATGGATAATACCACATCCGTCTCTCTTCGTAAAAGCTTGAGTTTTGGGCCAAAAGGGTATAAAACTAGTGGTAGTTGAACATTTTTAGGGAGATACATGATATGAATATCGTCTTGGGTAGACACCCGTTAATCATTCCGATTGCGTTGGCAATCTATTGGTCCGCCTTCATCTCCTTGTGGGGATTCTGGGGATGGAACAATGCGACACTCTTTAGCGAATGGTGGCTCTTTGATACGGTCGGACACGCGTTCTTCGGATTTGGAGGGACACTGACCTTTCTGTACCTGTACCGAAACTACACACTGCACGGATGGTTTCTGTTCGGCGGCCAAAAATTTCTAATCATGGCTATTGTTACGGCAGTCGCGTTCACGGGAGTGCTGTGGGAATTTTTCGAAGGGGCCTGGGATCTCGTTCATTTGGGCGAAACATCTCATGTCAACGCGCAAGCGGCATCATTGGACACCACGATTGACATTCTTGTTGAAACCTTCGCCTCGTTTCTTACGATGCTCGGGTATGTGGGGATCAATAAACTGTACGAAAAGAAATATCCGGACGAATCTCTCCGGTTTGAGATAGAGAAACTGGAAGCATTGTCTTCCCACCTCGCCCACGAGATCCTTACGTATAAACAGGAGACCAGAAGAAACATCTACCGTCGGATACGGAGAACATTGCGCCAGGGTCTCCGGAACAAAGAGTAATGAATAAGCCCGCTTGCATGCAAGCGGGCTTTTTTTATGGTACAACTATTTCTTTTTTTGCTCTCTTTTGATTGCCGCTTTGATGAATTCCGTGAAGAGCGGGTGCGGTTTGAGAGGACGCGCCTGGAATTCCGGGTGAAACTGCGTGCCGAGAAAGAATGGATGCTTGTCGCGGGGCAATTCCGCAATCTCCATCAGCTTCCCATCGGGCGAAGTGCCAGAAAAGACCAATCCTGCCTTCTCAAGCCGTTCAATATATTCGGGATTCACTTCATAGCGGTGGCGATGGCGTTCTTCCACTTTACGCTTTCCATAGGTACCCTCTGCTATAGTTCCTTTTTTCAGTATCGCTTTGTATGAGCCGAGCCGCATCGTGCCGCCGAAGTGACCTTCTTTGATTTTTTGTTTTTGGTCGGGCATGACGTCAATGACGAGATGTTTGGCGCGCGGATTAACCTCGTCGGTATTGGCGTCTTTTAAACCAAGAACATTGCGCGCGTATTCAATAACCAAAAGCTGCATGCCATAGCAGAGCCCGAAATAGGGAATGTGGTGCTCTCGCGCGTATTCTATGACGTTTAATTTTCCTTCAATGCCGCGTTCGCCGAATCCTCCGGGAACCAGAATGCCGTCATATTTGGAGAGTTCACGCAGTTTATCCTTGTTTTCAAAGTCCACCGCAGAGAGCCACGATATCACCGGCTTCTTCCCCATCTCGTATGCGGAATACTTGATCGCCTCAATAACCGAAATGTATGAATCGGAAAGCACGAAATCTCCCGTATTAAAATATTTGCCCACCACCGCGATGCGGACCTGCTTTTTTAGTGAACGAATCCTGTGCACAAATTTCTTCCATACTTCAAGATTTGATTTTCTCTTTTTGGGATTGAGACGCAAGCGCAGAAGCAAAATATCGCTCAGTTTGTCCTTTTCAAAATTGATGGGGATATCATAAATACTGTCTGCGTCTGGCGCGGCAATCACTTGGTGCGGGCCAATATTGCAAAACGTTGCCAACTTCTCTCTTCGTTTTTTATCAAGGGGAAATTCGCTGCGCGCGATGATGACATCAGGCTGAATGCCCGCCGCCTGCGCTTGGCGTGTCGCATGCTGGGTCGGTTTTGTTTTCATCTCACCCACTTTCGGCGGTGTCGGCAAGTAGCTGACCATCACCACCGCCACATCGTCGGGGTGTGCCGCTTTCATCATGCGCGCCGCTTCAAGAAAAAGAATGTTTTCATATTCCCCCACCGTACCACCGACTTCTATCACCGCAATGTCGGCACGCGCTTTTTCCGCGGCTTTCTTGATGCGAGCAATGGCCTCAAGTGGAATATGCGGCACCACCTGTACGCATTTTCCTTTATATTCAAGATTGCGTTCTCTCTCAATGACTGACTGATATATCCGCCCCGTCGTCATATAGTTGAGACGGGTCAGAGTCGTATCTAAAAAGCGCTCATAGTTCCCCATGTCCTGGTCTGTTTCATCGCCATCCTGCAATACAAAAACCTCACCGTGTTCGGTGGGGTTCATGGTGCCGGCGTCCACGTTCACATAGGGGTCAATCTTTAGGGCGGTTACGCTGAAGCCGCGTGCCTGCAAGATCTTTCCAATAGACGAGGTGGCTACTCCTTTGCCGACGCCGGAGATAACGCCTCCGATGACGAAGATAAACTTACGATTCTCTTTGATCTTTTTTGCGGCGCTTTTGCTTTTTGTGGTATTCTTCTTTTTCACGTTGCTCTCCTGTTTATACCCTTATCAAACATGCAGATATTTTCGTACTGCCAATATACTTGAAATGGTTCCCAATACTACCCCTGACAAAGTGATAATCAAGAGGATCTGAGTGAAATTTGAAACGTAATACTCAAAAAGATTGATCCCGCCAAAGAAGCTATCAGTCACATCACCAAGCCAAAGAGTGATCGGATAAAAAAGTATCAAGGTAATAGCCGCAGAGAAGAGACCGTACATGACACCTTCCACCACGAAAGGACCTTGTATGTATCTATTGCCGGCACCCACGAGCCGCATAACGGCGATTTCGTCTCGAGAGGTGTAGATGGCAAGTCGTATGGTATTGAACGTTATGATGATTGAAATGAGTACCAAAAATACCGTCACCGCAAAGCCGATCTTCTCGGCTCCGGCTAAGATCTTAGTGAGTTTGTTGATCGCCACTTTGTTTTGCTCATAATTGATTTTATCAATGATAGAATACTTCCCTTGCGCGAGGGCGCTCTGTTCTTCCAAGAACTTTGCGATGCTTTCGTATTGCGCGGTTTCTTTTGCCTTGATGCCCACGGAGGCGCCGAGCGGATTGTCATCAAGTTCGTCAAGAGCCTGAATGGTGAGATAGTCGTCTTTATGCCGTTCCCTGAAATTCGCGAGTGCTTCTTCGCGCGAGGTATACGAAACCGAAGCTACTTCAGGGAGCTCACGGAGCGAATCGCGCAAGACGAAGATATCTTCCTCCGATGCGTCAGTGGTGAAATAAATATTCACGTCCACCTTGCTTTTTATTTGTTCAAGAGAACCCTGAAACAAAGCGCCAAGAAAAATGACAAACCCGATCACAAAAAGCGTTACGGTCATGATCAGTACTGACGCCAAAGAAATTACTCTGTTGCGCCAAAAATTGATGAATCCTGCGCGTATAACGCGTCGTGTGTTGGTCAAAAACATAATAATACTACTATAACACGTATCTGCCTTTCTCATCATCCCGAATAATCTTTCCCCCTTCCATCGTGATAACCCTTTTCTCCAATGTATCAATCACGCCTTTATTGTGCGTGGTCAGCACAACCGTCGTTCCCATGTCATTGATCTTCTGCAGTATTTGAATGATTTCAAATGTGTTGATTGGGTCAAGATTGCCGGTCGGTTCGTCCGCGATCAAAAGATCGGGTTGATTGATGATCGCGCGAGCGATGGCAACCCGTTGGCGTTCACCGCCCGAGAGCTGATGAGGAAAATTCCATACCTTTTCACCAAGATCAACAAGCTCCAGCACCTGCGGCACATCCGAGGCGATCTCTGCGTCAGTGCGTCCCGCCGCTTCCATCGCAAAAGCGATGTTTTCATAGGCAGTCTTGTTCGGCAGAAGCCGAAAATCCTGAAACACGATACCGATGCGCCGGCGGAGGTCGGTGACGCTCCTTTTATTAAGCCCATGTATATCAACGGATTCAAAAAATACCGCACCCTCTGTCGGACGCTCTTCCACTAAAAGCATTTTTACCAGCGTGGTCTTCCCGGCACCCGAATGGCCGACGATGGAAACAAACTCTCCCGGCGCGACGCTGAAACTCACTTGGTCAAGCGCTATCGTGTGGTCATTGTATTTCTTTGAAACTTTATCAAAATAGATCATTGTGTTTTCTTTTTCAAAATTAACCATGATGCTCGGCGTTAATGAATTCATCAATCTCGCCGTCTTCCAACACTTTCTCCACGTCGCGCACTTCAACTCCCGTCCTGTGGTCCTTTACCATCTTATACGGATGGAGTACGTACGATCTGATCTGATTTCCCCATTCTATTTCCGTCGTCTTGCTGATGGAGAGTCCCGCCTCTTTCTGTTTTTGTTCTTCCTCTCTCCTTTTATAAAGTTTTCCCTTCAGGATTTCAATGGCTTTTTCTTTATTCTGCGCTTGACTGCGTTCCGAATCAACATGCGCGGAAAGATTGGTCGGGATATGGACAACACGCACCGCGGTTTCCCTCTTGTTCACATTCTGTCCGCCGGGACCGCCCGAACGAGAGAGCTCTACCCTCAATTCCGCCGGCGGTATTTCAATCGCGCCCCGTTCTTCAAATTTCGGAACAACCTCAACCATGGAAAACGAAGTGTGCCGCAACTTTTTTGAACTGAACGGAGAAATGCGAACCAAACGATGTACGCCCGATTCATTCTTGAGCATACCATACGCTCCCCGTCCGTGTATCTCGACGGTGATGTTGCGGTAGCCCCCACGGTCATTTTCGTTCTTGTGCAAGAGACTTGTTTCCCATCCTTTCCTCTGAAAAAATTTAAGGTACATTCTATAGAGCATTGCGGAAAAATCCTCGGCATCATCGCCGCCGGCACCGGAAAATATGGTCATCACCGCGCCGCCCTTGTCATATTTTCCCCGTCCGGCCACTGTGTCCTTGAGGTCCTGCAGTTCCTTGAGCATATCCTGCGCGGCTGCCTTATGAGACCAAAAATCCGGCGCGCGCATCGCTTGTTCAATCTCTTCTATCCGTTCCTTCATGCTGTCTTTTCCACTTTCCTGTCCGCTTTTCCGTGTGTCGCTCATGAAAGGATTATACCAAAATAGTCCGGAATTTCAAAAAAAGAAACAATCCTGACAAAAGACCGTTTCTTTCTTTCGTTCCTTCATTCTATCATCGCCTTCGCTCGTTCTGGTTGTGCAAAGCTCCAGATATTCGCTTTGCATCCCTGGCAGGACCCCTTTACCTAAAACTACGAACCTGAAATATCTCGTATCTCTTTCGCCACCACTTCTTCCGCTTCCTCTAATTTCTCGCTAAATTCTTCCAAAAATTCCATTTCTTCGGACGTAAGATTCCGTCGCGCTTTTTTGAGCCGCGCAATATGTCGTAGAACCCCTTCGCGAAGAACTTTGAACGCTCTGTCAGATACACGCTCCGCTTCTCGCGCTTCGCGGCGCATACGCGCTACCGTGCGCGGGATCTTAAACCAGAGCCGGAGACCAACCCAAGCAATGCCACCAAGAGCAAGAAGTGCGAGAATGGCGACAGAGAGGTACTTCAGAACAAAGCTAACGATACCTGAGACGAATTCCGATCTGACAGAAACGGTGAGTGGAGCAGTTTCGTTGCTCTGCGCCCCACGCCCATCCTTAACACGCGCAGTTATTGCGTACACCCCGCTATCAAGCCACTTCTTCGCGACAAACGCAAAATCGCCGGACGTGTTGCTTCGCGTATACTCCTCCGATACTAGTGTGTTGCCTTCGCGGATGTACACCGTCACGTCAGAATCAGGATATGTCGTTCCTCTGATTTTCAGTATATCTCCCTCTCCCATCGTTTCCGGGTAGTAGGTAATCGCCGGCGCGTCAATCGCCTCAATCGTGAAATCCGCCGAGCTATTCCGCACATTGCCGGCATTGTCTACCGCCGTTACCAAAAGTGTATGGGAGCCGGGAAACTCCGGCGGAAGCACAAAGGGTTTGGACTCCGCTTCGGCACTCACAAATTGCGGCACCCCGCCATCAATGGAGAGTTCGTAGTGATTGATGCCGGACAAGGCGTCGGATGTGCCGAAGATAGCGGCAATAGTCGGAGTAGAACTTGTTGCGCCATTCGGGAATTGAATGGTCATCGGCAGAGGCGGCACCGTATCTATCTGTATCCTGAAGGTGCTTACCGGACCCCATCCATCCAACCTCTTTCCTTGCATATGGAAGTACCAAATGCCATCCTTGAGGTCTATCTCTTTATGAGAGATAGGGTTAGTGTAAAGCACCTGTGGTATACTGTCGGCGTTTTGGTCGTAGCCAAGCCGCACCGCCGTTACGTCTTGCGCATTGGTCCAATCAAAGACAACGTGCGTCCGATTGTACCATTTCGTTTCATCGGGATGCGTTGATGATGTTATCTGCGCCAACAAATCAGCTGACAACGAATCAAGAGTGTTTGCTACGGAAGAAGGCGTGTCGGAAAAAACCACCGGCGGGGCGATTGTTACGGTAGCGTTGTGTACGCCGTTTAATACATCGGTACCAAGCCCGTCGTTGGCACGCACCGCGCCGTTTAGAAGCGTAAGCGTGGTGGCGCCGACCGTTTTAGCCCGCAAGGTAACTGAAAATAATCTGCCATTAGACCCTTGATATCCGGGGGATGGCAGTCCTCCGTTCCAAGAAATCGTATTATTGCCGTCGTAGATCGGAGCCGCTATCCATAACGTAAAAAGCGACGCGTCCTTGTTTATAGAAACAACATCAAACAGACTTTTTGAAAAAAAAAGATTTCCTTCCGCGTTATTAATAGCGATTCCTTCGCTGTTGACAAAGACCGACACGGTCACCGTGCTACCGATGGAAACACTTGCATTACTCGGCACGAGAGATAGTGTTGCGGCGCCTGCGGGAGCGGGTACAAAGAAAAATAAACCTATCCCTAGTGTTAATGCGCCATACCATATCCTACATCCAATACTTTTTTCGTTTGTATACATAAAAAAACACAAAAAGTAAAAAAATGATACTTAATATAATAATACCATTTTCCCACTTAAATCCCATGGAGAATTGTATTGTTGCATGATTACCTGCTCCGTCATACGCAGTAATTGTGATCGGGGTGTTCCGCTCTTGATCGAGAAGAACATAGACCCCATCCGTGACGCTCGTTGATTTCTCTCCTTCCAGCACTTCATACCGCGCTACACCGGATAAATCGTCAGTAGCGTGAAAACTTAAAAAATAGCGCCCATCATACACGCTCGGGTCTTTCCCCAGTTCCAACGCGTCAAAATGCGGAGGTGTATCGTCAGGAAGCGAGGATCGCCCGGCGTTCGGGTCGACTGGCAACAGAGAAACCGTGATTGATCTTGAAAATATGCCTTCCTTCGTACCCTTCCCATCATTCTCGTATGCACTGCCGCCGACCCATGAAAGAGTCGCGGCGCCTCCCGTAGAACTTGAGATATATACGCGGAAAAGAAGGCTGTCGTGGCTAAAACCTCCGGGTACGCCGCCAACGAATCGGATAACCTCTTCATCAGGGGAGTACCAGGGAGAGACGGCCCAGTAGCTAAGGATAGAGCCGCCGGTCTCGACTAGTATCGATGGTACCTTCCCAAGCGCTTCCCCGTTGAGACTGATGGTACCTTCAACGACGTTCAAAGGCGTTCCTTCGGGATTGATGCGTGCCTCAATGATTGCCGCTCCGGAATCTACGCTCGGCACCACTCGGAAATACACTTCCGCCGCGTACGCCGTGGATGCGTACAAGATAGAGAGTACTGCGAGTGCCGAGATTAATACTATTCTTTTTTTAAAAGAGAGACGCATAAATGTTATTTTCCCAGTTATAGAGGAGGATGGAAAAGTCCACCGAATCCACCTTGCCGTCTTTGTTCATATCAACAGCCGGGTTCTTGAACGGTGGCGATGTCTTCCAAAATGCGAGGAGGATAGAAAAATCTACGCCATTGACTTTGCCGTCGCCGGTCAAGTCGGCTGCGTTACCCGAGACGGTAGACGTACTCGGCACTATCCCGCTTCCGCCTCCTCCACCTCCACCGCCTCCGCCACTTCCACCGCTTGAAGGCTCGGCAGTTGCCGTGAGCGATTGACTCGCGTGTGATGAATCCGAGCCAAACTGCGCATCAAGATGAAACCAGTAGCTTCCTACAGACGACACCGTGGCATTGAGCGTCGTGTCAAAATCCACCCCCGGCTGTATGAGCTTGGCGGCGGACGAGGAGAACACGTCATTGCCCCCGCCACAGAGGTTCGTATCCGAATCGGTCACGCACCAGGTATATTGATACTCGTACGCGGTAACGCCTTCGTTGGTTATGCGCACACTTGCGGCGATTGACGGCACGGTGGTGTCGGAAATGCTGTTGATGATGACTTGCGCCGGAGCCCCCGGTGTGCCGGAAACGACGGAGGAAGCCGGCCCTTGGTCAATGCTATTTACGGCAGAAACCCGAAAATCATATGAAGTATCGTTGGAAAGGCCGGAGACGGTGCCTACGGTATTGATATTGTTGCCGTCGGGAAAAGTGGACCAGGTACTACCATTGGTGGTTTTGTATTCAATCACATAATCCGTAATGGTCGAACCGCCGTTCGATGAGGGTGGAGACCATGACAGGTCAACACTTTTATCACTGATGCTGACCGCAAGATTGGCGGGCGCCCCAGGTGCAAAAATGCCAGCCGTTATGGTGGCGTTGATGGTCGCCGCACGAACATTAGTGACTACGGCTACAGAAATAACGACAGAAAAAAAGAGGGGGGCGAATATCCATAGGAAGAGATTTCGGTGTGCATGTAGAAGCATGAAATTACGTTCATGAGAGTTCGGTCAGTTCTTTCGTACAGCGATATTAAACGAGAAGAATTTCCTGACTATCAAAACAAGTAGGATAAAAAGGATAAGCCCAAGCCCTACCCACGACCACGGGGCGTATGCGGAAAAGAACGAAGAGACGCGATAGCTTATCGCTTGAAATATATTTGCGGGTACCAGTGTAAAATAGAGCTTTGTGGCAACGGCGACTCCAACTGAAGTGCCGGGAGCATTTGTCGGTACCGGCCCACTTTCAATGAAAGCGAAATAGTCGCCCGGCTCGCCCTTCAATGGCACAATCATGCTGATTGTTACCTCTTGGCTTTCATTCGGCTCAAGTGTGAATGTCGCAGGACTAAACGAGAACCATTCCTTTCCGGGCCGGAGCTCGTGGCGATCTTGGTGGAATGCGATACCCATGCCATAGGTGGTTGTCTCGTCGCCCGTATTGAAGATGCGGACACTCGGAATCTCGTAAATACCGCCAAGTTTTATCGGCTCATCAATGCGTATCTCACCCGCCCCCATACCAACGCCCACTTTTGCAAAAACAACTCCGGCAGAAAAAGTAAGTACGATCGCACATAGCGTAAAGAACGAGGTAGCTGAAAATGTATTATGTCTCATATCAAAAAGTATACCACACGCAACTATTATTACGCGAGCTTAGAATTAGGAAGAGAAGAGGTTGCACCGAGTGCTTATTGCGATGTCACCTGAGCGGTGATCGTGAGAGATTTTTCAACGAAGTCAGATGATGCTGTCGGCGTAGTGAGGCGGAAATCAAGATTCTGATCTTGGAGTGACGCGAATGTTGACGATGCGGTAAGATATGTGTCGGTTGCCTGAAATGTCATGTAGGTTGAGCCGGTCGTAGTTGATACTTCAAGCTTAAATATGTCGGAGCCAGCAGACGTGCCGAGTGTCCATGTCGTGCCACCAGTCGCGTTTGACGTTTTTACATTCAACACTGCAGCAGATCCGTCATTGCTCGCAACCTGTGTGTCGCTATTGCCTGCCGTCGTTGTCGCGGTATTCAGAGCGACTGAACCGAATGCAATAGAGCCGTCAGAAACCGAAATCGCGAGGTTAGTCGCCGTAACTGTTGCGGCGACGGTTGCGGTGTCAGCGGCACGAGCGATATAAGCCCAAAAAAACGCGAGAAGAACTACGAACACAACTCCCCCCACCAGAAACCGAGAATTTCTTTCTTCTTTCAAAAAAGTTGAAACATTCATAATCATATTAAGTATTAATTTACCTTTATTTAAAATAATATCATATCTCTCATATGAGGTAAAAGTGAAATGTGGACAACTTCCCATATTATGGGGCTACGGCCTGTATGGTGATGGTAATGGATTTTTGCTGATAATCAGAGGAACTGCTTGGTGTGGTAAGACGAAAGTCAAAGTTGACCGTGCCGCTCTGTACCACTGATGGTGCGGCGGTAACATAGGTCGCACTATCCGGCATCACAGTCCAGGTCGCGCCGGTAGTAGTGGAAAACTCATGGGTAAATTGATTACTCCCGATACTTCCCGCCAATGTCCACGCTGTTCCTCCACTTGCATTGCTTGATTTTACATTGAGTTTTTCCGTCGTATTACCATCATTCTCCGCCGTTTGCGTATAGCCGTTCCCCACGGTAGAGCTTGCGGTACTTAACTCTACAAAGCCATACTCAATAACGCCGCTTGAGGTGATGGAAACAGAATAGATCGGTGTCTCGGTCTTCGGCCATTCTATTATCTGAAAGCGGTAGTTCTGCGGCTGGCCGTCGTCGGATTGGTATAGCTTTGCTCCCGTCGTCGAATTCAGATACAGCGCTATCGCGCCGCGCGGCGCTGCGGTGCCGGCGCCCGCTGATCTGCCGCTCTCGCCCATAATTGACGTTTGCGCCGTAGTACCCACCGCCGTAATCGTATCTGTCCACTCATCCTCTTCGTTATTCGCCCCCTCTGATATATCGGCGGCGGCACGGCTTCCGCTTATATGTTGGACATTCATTTTGGTATTTGCCGTCGTTTCGCTATTTGAAACTATCCAAGCCACGCTGTAAGCGCCAGAGGGTGTCGTGGCGCCGCTCTGAAGCAAAAAACTGGCTTCATTAGTTGCCGAAAGCCACGCTTCGGCTCCAAGTTCGTCAAGTCCGCCGTTTCCATTTCTAAATTGAGAATGGAAAAACGCTCGCGAAAGAGCGCCAACATCAGTGATCGTTTCTGTTTCCGTTGAGCCGGCGGCGATAAAATTATGCTCTATTCTTTGGACAGCCCAATTACTGCCGGTGAACTCCACCACGGCGTAGCTCACGCTATTCGCGTCGCTCCCGGCCGTGCCTCTGGTAAAACGAGGCACATCGGTGCTCGAAAGCCACTCCGCAGTGCTCAACCCTGTTTCCAGATCAGCTCTGCCGGTATCCATGTTGTTCTGTCCGGTGATGAAGACAACGATATCGCTGTCGCTTGAGACACCGTTCGCGCTTCCGCCATCCACCGTCGTATTCGTACTCACATAGGTCGCCGTATTGATATCGCGGATGATAATTTCATTGGCACCGCCGTCAAACCCTATGTACTCAATGATTTCCCAGCACACCCTATTGTCATTGGTCGTCCCCGCGCGGCTTAAGGTCACCGAACCGCCGGCAAGGTCCGGATCGCTAAAGTATGTGTAATAGTCATCGGCGTTTTGGTTGCCACCTCCGACGGTCCGGCCGTTTCCGGTGAGGCGTGCGTTCACTATCCTGATGAAGGTCTTTGACGTGTCGGTGGGAGCGGTATACTCGCTTCCGGCGGTCAGGGTTGCCGTAGCCGAGGCACTGGCCATAATCGTACATCCGCGCTGGATATTAAAGTCGGCAGTTTGCGCATATGCCTCTTCAATCTTCGGCGGGAAATTGAAAATCTGCGGCCAGCCGGAAAATATCCATCCCGTGGAAAGAATAAGTATGAGAAAAAATTGCAATGCTTTTGTACACCACCTATGCATGATAATAAAAGTATAACAAGTTTTTATCATACAATAAAAGGTATTAAACCCCAGAGGTAGCTTGTG
>JANLHH010000121.1 GCA_024654605.1 Patescibacteria group bacterium
TTGCACCACAGGCCACCATTTTTCAAATTTCTCCAGGTCGGCGGGCCACCCAATAGTGGAAACATAGTTTACGAGCGCGTCAAACCACACATACATTACCTGATCTTCGTCACCCGGCACTTCCACACCCCATGGCATTTTCTCCTTTAGGCGCGAAATACTGAAGTCCTGCAACCCTCTGCCCACAAACGCCCGTATCTCATTCAGGCGGCTTTCCGGAAGCACAAAAGAATGATTATCTTCATATAACTTGAGAAGCTCCTCTTCATAGTTGGAAAATCTGAAAAAATAGTTCTCCTCTTCAATAGTCTCAATGGGAGTGGTGGGATGTACCGGACATTTACCGTCCTCAAGTTCAGAGTCGGTTTTTTCCAGTTCGCACCCTATGCAATATTTCACCTTATAGAGTTTTTTATAGATATCACCTCGTGCTTCACATCGCCTCCAGAATTCCCGGGCGGCTTCTTTGTGCACAGGGTCGGTAGTGCGAATAAAATTCGTATACGAAATGCCAAGCATATCAGCAAAAACCTTGAAACGTTCCGCATAATGATCTGCGTACGCTTGCGGGTCTTTTCCCGCGGCAAGCGCTTTTTCGTATACTTTCTGACCATGCTCATCCGTGCCGATGTTAAAAAATACCTCTTGTCCTAAAAGGCGCTTGTAGCGCGCAATGATATCCGCGTGCACAAATTCAAGCGCGTGACCCAAATGCGGGTCCGCGTTTACATACGGGAGTGTTGTGGTGATGTAAAAAGTATTTTTCACAGGGCTTTTTATGAACAGAACGAAAGCCTACGAATTTCATGTGAGTGTAATGCAATTTGTAGACTATATCTTTATTTTTCGTGACTTGAAAGCTTCTGTTTTTCTCTCTGGATATCGTTAGTGAACTCAATAATCACTGCGGCAATAGGGGCTGAGAGAAGGATTCCCAAGAAACCGGCGAGTTGTCCGCCGATGATCAACGCCAAGATAACAAGCAGTGGCGGAACACCAACCACCTTACGTACTACCAAAGGGTAGATAAGGTGATTTTCAAATTGCTGGATGATGACATAGAGACCGATTACCATAAATCCGAGCGTTGGACCGTCGAGAAAACCCAACAATACCGCC
>JANLHH010000077.1 GCA_024654605.1 Patescibacteria group bacterium
GGTTGTATCTTTACCGTTCTTGCAGATTTCAATTACACCGGCATCAAATACCGCTTTTAAGAAACTGTTGCCATAGTCGAAAAAGAATACCCCTCTATCGACCATAGACTTAATAAGTTCAAAGTGATGTTTTAACGACCGATCTACCTGCTCTTTAAATTTTACACGGTCTGTTTCTAATAATTCTGTGTGCTGTTCAAATGTCAGACCCTGTGGGCAATAACCTCCTTCGTAAGCGGCATGACATGAGGTCTGGTCGGATAACAGGTCGATACTGATATTGTTCTTTACCGCATACTCCAGCAAGTCTACTATGTTTCCGTAAAACGCGATAGACTGAGCCTCTTTTTTCTGCTGGTACTCTTTTGCCAGATTGAACGCTTCAGCCGGATCATCGACGATTCTGGCAATCCAGCCCTGGTCGTGTCTTGTCTGAATTCTTGAATAATCGACCTCGGCAATGATGCCGACACCATTTGCAATCTCTACCGCTTTGCCCTGAGCACCGCTCATTCCGCCAAGACCGGAAGATACAAACAGATATCCTCTTAAATCTTTATCTTCAGCAATGTTTAGTTTCAGTCTGCCGGCGTTCAGAATGGTACTGTACGTTCCGTGAACAATGCCCTGCGGACCGATATACATCCATCCACCTGCCGTCATCTGGCCGTAATTTGCTACGCCAAGTGCAGCTGCCCTGTGCCAGTTTTCCTGATCGTCAAAGCAGCCCACCATGAGGGCGTTGGTGATTATTACCCGCGGCGACTCAGGTGCGGATTCGAACAAACCAACCGGATGGCCTGATTCAACAGTCAATGTCTGATGCCGCGTCAACTCTTCCAGATACCGCTTTATAAGCCGGTACTGCATCCAGTTCTGACAGACCTGTCCGGTCTCACCATAGGTAACCAGTTCATAGGGATAAAGTGCGATATCAAAATCGAGATTATTATCGATCATTACTTGAAAGGCTTTTCCCTCAATACAGTTGCCGTTATATTGATCAACAGGTTTTGCGGTTATGCTTCCTTCCGGTCTGAAACGGTATCCGTAAATTCTTCCGGTGGTGAGCAGTTCATCCAGAAATTCAGGAGCCAGTTTTGTGTGCCATTTTTCAGGGATATATCGGAGTGCGTTTTTTAAGGCGAGTTCAGTCTCTTTCCGGGTTAAAGTAAATTCTCTTGTGGAAGCCCTCCGGATACCTTTAACAAACTCAGGCATTTGTGGC
>JANLHH010000014.1 GCA_024654605.1 Patescibacteria group bacterium
CGCTCCCTTCATGGGTTAAGATTTTATGCTACAATGGCTACACTATGGCGCAAAAACAAAACACCAGTACGCGTATTCCGCCGCAAAATCTTGAATCAGAAAAGGCGCTTTTGGGTTCTCTTATGCTCAAACCGGATGGAATGAACGACTCCATTGATATTCTTACTCCGGATTCATTTTATGCCGAAAAACATCGCTATATCTTCCAGTCAATGCTTGAACTTTTTTCCAGAAGCGAACCTATAGACCTCCTCTCTCTTTCCAGTAAACTGCAAGAAAAAAAGAAATTGGACCAGATTGGCGGAAGTACCTATCTGACAGAATTGGTAAACGCCGTACCTTCAGCGTCCAACTTGAAGCATTACGCCGAGATCGTGCAAAAAAAGGCCGTTATGCGAAGCCTTATTGACGTTGCCACACATATATCCGAATTGGGCTACAAAGAAGACGCGCACATTGAAGAGCTCTTGGACGAAGCGGAGAGACGAATATTTACCGTTACTAATGCGCCGGTCGGGCAGAGATTTGTAAGTATCCGCGAAACGCTCGGAGAAGCGTGGGATCGTCTTGATGCTCTCCATCACAAAAAAGACGAGCTTCGCGGTGTTCCTACGGGATTCAAAGCTCTTGATGACCATATCGCAGGTCTTCAAAAATCAGACCTCATTATCTTGGCGGCGCGTCCTTCCATGGGTAAGACAGCGCTCGCGCTTGATATTGCCAGACAAGCCGCCACTCTGCACAATATTCCCGTCGGAATCTTTTCTCTTGAAATGAGCTCGCAACAACTAGTAGACCGTATGCTTGCCGCCGACTCGCGCGTGGATGCATGGAAATTGCGTACCGGTAAACTCACCACCGATGAAGAATTTTCAACGATTAGGGACTCTTTGGATAAACTCGCCAAAGCGCCTATTTTCATTGATGACAAGCCCTCCAACACCGTCTTGGGGATGCGTTCTACGGCACGGCGTCTTAAGAGTGAGCACGGGCTAGGGCTTATTATCGTAGACTACCTCCAGCTTATGCAAACATCCAAAAACTACGATTCCATGGTAAATCAGGTGACGGAAATATCCAGATCCTTGAAAGCGCTCGCCCGAGAGCTTGAGGTGCCGGTATTGGCGCTCTCCCAGCTCTCCCGTGCGGTTGAATCCCGTGGGGGCAAGCCCAGATTATCTGATCTGCGTGATTCAGGTTCCATTGAACAGGACGCGGATATGGTGCTCTTCATTCACCGCGAGGATAAGTATAAAGAGGATTCCGACAGGCCGAATATCGCCGAGATTCTTATTGAGAAACATAGAAATGGTCCTACAGGGAAAATCGATCTCTATTTTGACGCTAAAAAAACAACGTTTCTTAATATTGAGAAAAGCGAATACGGCGGCACGACCCAAGATTTTGAGGCATTCTAATCAGAACCATGAATTCAATCGAGAAACTTACCGAACTATTTAGAAAATTTCCCGGAATAGGATTGCGACAAGCAAGGCGCTTTGTTTATTTTTTACTCACGCAAGATGAGAACGTTCTACAAGAACTTTCGCGCCTTATTGCGGATCTTAAAAAAGAAATTTCCCAATGTGAGTTTTGTTATCGCTATTTTACGGGTGGCGGAGAACAGCGTCTCTGCGACGTATGCGCCAACTCCAACACTGATATTTCAATACTCATGGTGGTTGAAAAAGATGTTGATCTTGAAAATGTCAAAAAAACAGATGTTTACCATGGGAGATTTTTCGTGTTGGGTGGCTCGCTTCCTATTTTGGAACAAGAACCCGCCAAAAAGATCCGCGCAAAAGAACTTGTTGATAGAGTGAACCGCGGAATCAAAGAGGGGCTCAAAGAAGTGATTGTGGCTCTTTCCATTAATCCGGAGGGAGAGAACGCGACTCAATATATAAAAAAGATATTAGAGCCGTTCACGCAAAAGTACGGTTTGAAAGTCACCACGTTGGGTCGCGGTTTTTCTACCGGAACCGAAGTTGAATATTCCGATACCGATACCTT
>JANLHH010000078.1 GCA_024654605.1 Patescibacteria group bacterium
ACTTGATTAGACGCGGTTAACGTTCACGGCATTAGGACCCTTTTGGCCCTCAGCTACCTCGAATGTTACCTTATCGCCTTCACGAAGATCGTTGAACTGAACGTTCTGCAACTCATTTGAGTGGAAGAAAAGATCTTTCTCCGCACCTTCTCGTGAGATGAAACCGAATCCTCGATCAGTCAAACGTGTGATTGTTCCTGTTTGCATGACTATAAGAGAAACTACTTGGATAAATTTTCAAATACAGTGGACTGTAGATAAAACCCGACTCCGCTCCTCTTACAGATCTGCTTTGATACTCTCTATCTAAGCATAGTATAATAAAATTGTCAACAGGTAGGTAGGGAAAACTATGAGTGGAAAAGAGCAATAGGTTCATTATACGTTGTCTTATATACTGATATTAACCATGAGTGCGCAAGTCAAAGAGTTTCGCGATTATATTTTATATGATGTTTTTGAGGGCATTCCAAACATTTCCTCCCAGGGAATGTTTGGTGGGTTTGGTATATACAAGAGCGGTTTTATCTTCGCCATCATTACCTCGGAAAGTGAACTCTATTTTAAAGTAGATGAAGCGCTCAAAGAAAAATTTCAGAAGTATGAGAGTCGTCCATTCATATACGCCGGAAATAAAAACAGAGAGCCGGTTGAAATGCCTTATTGGAGTCTACCGGAAGAGATCATGGAGAATAAAGACCTGCTTACTCTATGGATAGAGGATTCAGTGGAGGTAAGCAGAAGGTCTAAGGGAAAATAGAGATTTCACTAAAACAAAAAATAGCCCCGAAATAACGGAGCTATTTTTCAAAGAGAATCGCGGCCACTCTCTTGTGTTAGATATTGATCTTGTCAGCGAATTTTCCGATGAAGGGAAGTGGCTTTTGTTCTCCGTTAACCGCGTGCATGATGCCGATGATAAGCAACACCAATAATCCGAGGTTTAGCAACATAATGAGTCCGTAGAGAGACCAGACAATGGGTGTCCACGAGAGAATCATAACGACCACATAAGCGATAAATAATACCAGACCTTGTTTGACGTGATACTTCACGAAAGGATCATTCTTTGCGTCGGTTAAAAGAGGAATAAAAAAAAGGATATAAGCCACGACGGCCATAACAGTATTGTGTTCTTTCTTTTGTTCCTGTTGTCCTGCTCCCGATGAAGATGGATTTTGAGTATTCTCTTCCATAAAAATTTAATATTTTTTGTTAATAAAAGAAAACAAGTTTCTTCTGAAAATATACCAGATTTTGGGTATCGGAGCAAAGGATATCCCAATAGCGTTTCTCTCTTGTCCAAAACGCTCACCGTATCCCTGCTGATCCTACATCATTACCAATACAAAAAAAAGAATGGCTACGATGACGCGGTAGATGCCAAAAACGGTGAAATCATGCTTTTTGACGAAACGCAGGAGAAACGAAATCGCTCCCAACGCGACCACGACAGCGGTAAGAAACCCCGTGAAGAGAAGCGTTGTTTGCGAGGCGGAAAATTCGCCGATATTTTTTATGAGATCAAGAGTTGTTGCGGCGAGCATGGTGGGGACGGCGAGCAGGAAAGAAAACTCAACGATCGTTCTTCTGTCCAAGCCGAGAGCAAGACCGCCGATAATGGTTGCCGCGGAGCGCGACACGCCAGGTACCATCGCTACGGACTGAAAAAGTCCGATCGCCAAAGCCTTGCGATAAGAAATGGATGACACATGCGGCGCGGGAACCTCCACCACGTTTAAATCCGGCGCGTTCATATCCGTGCGTTTATACCACCATTCAAACGCGATAATAGCGATGCCGCCTACAAAAAGGGAGGCGACCACCACAGAGAGATTGCCGATGAGGTAGGTTTTGATCGTGTGATACAAAAGAAGTCCGATGATACCCGTCGGCAAAAAGGCGGTGATGAGTTTTTTTATCGTTGCCATATCAAGAAACGCCCGCCAGTAGAAAACAACAACCGCGAGGATCGCTCCCAGTTGGATCACGATCTCAAAACTTTTCAGGAATTCTGTTTGATCAAGACCAAGCAGGGTACTGGTTAAAATGAGGTGTCCTGTTGACGAAACGGGAAGAAACTCCGTGAGTCCTTCCACCGCGCCTAGCACTATCGCGTCCAATATATTCATGAAAACAGTATACATGGAAAAGCTACACCTGCCACCACTCCGCGCGCCCGTCTATCAGCTTCGCGTGAGCCCTATGATGTTTCTGTTTGTACATACTCCTTGGTATACTTCATATATGAAGAACAAGCAGTTGATCATTCTTACTATTCTCGCGCTTGCCCTAGGAGCAACTGCAGTCTTTTTTGGTAAAGGGCGCGAAGTATCGCAAACGACCATTGACCTTCGTTATAAAGAT
>JANLHH010000131.1 GCA_024654605.1 Patescibacteria group bacterium
GAAGAATTCGCCAAACGCGCTTCGGTGTTTTTTTGTCTTCCCGAAATAAGCGAAATAGAACACATGAAAGCGACCCTGGAGAAAGGTATTGAGGACTACACCTATGTTTTTCATAGCGGGATGACCAAAAAAGAGATCGTAAAAAACTGGAAAGCGGCACTCGAAGAAACTCACCCCATTCTTATTATTTGCACGGGAACATTCCTCTCTCTTCCCCGCTCCGACGTTCGCACGATCATCGTGGAAAAAGAAAGTTCGCGAGCTTATAAGATGCCAACACGCCCTTTCGTTGATATAAGAACATTCGCGGAAATTTTTGCGCGGCATTCCGGCGCGCGTCTCATCTTGGGTGACATATTCCTGCGGCCGGAAACACTCTGGAAACAAGAAGCGGGTACCTACGCGGCACTCTCGGCGCTTGCGTTCCGTTCCCTCTCGGTTGCCACACAAGAAGTCATTGACATGAGGCAATATACGGATAAGTTTGGCGCTAAGAAATTCCGCATACTCTCCGATGAATTGATCTCTCTTATACAAAAAATGAAAGGAGGAAATGAGAGCCTGTTTATCCTGACCGCCCGCCGCGGCCTTTACCCTCTTACTGTATGCAGCGATTGCGGCAGTACGGTCATGTGCGAGCGCTGCAGCACTCCCGTGGTGCTTCACAATAAAGAAGCAAAAAACAAAGGTGAAGCATACACGGCGATCTGCCACAAATGCGGCTTTGAACAAGACGCACCCGACCGATGTATTGTCTGTAGCGGATGGCGCCTGACTACGCTTGGTGTCGGCATAGAACATATTGAGGAAGAACTGCAAAAACAAGAAGAGAGCCTGAATATTCTGCGTATGGATCGCGATAGCGTAAAAACCCATAAACAAGCCATCAAACTACGCGATAGATTTTACGCGTCACCTGGTAGCATTTTAGTGGGGACAGAAATGGCGATTGCGTACCTCGACCGCAGTATAGAAAATGTTGCCGTGTTGTCAGTGGATTCTCTGTTTACGATCCCCGATTTCAGAATAAATGAACGGGTATTCAATATGCTGTTGCGCGTACGTGCAATAGCATTAAAACGCTTTTACATACAAACCCGCGACGCGGAGAATAAAATATTTGATTACGTCACAAAAGGAAATTTGGTTGATTTTTACCGCGAAGAGATAGCGGAACGTAAAGCGCTCCACTATCCGCCGTTTACGACGCTGATCAAACTCACTCTGGAAGGAAAACAACAACACGTGGAAAAAGAGATGCATCTTGCGGCGCAGAAACTAGAGGCATACAAACCAGAAATATTCCCCGCGTTCATTACGGTTATCAAGGGGAAATATAGAATGAATATGCTCATTAGGATCCCCCGAGGCGAGTGGGTTGATGAAGCACTGCTCGGCATATTACGCACCCTGCCGCCGCAATTTGCCGTGCGCGTCGATCCGGAAGATGTGCTCTAATATCGCACAAGCTGATAGCAAGGAAAGAACGCAAAACAAAAGCCCCGATGTTTCGGGGCTTTTCATTAATATTTATACTGTTATTTTTTTGTGAAGTGCGCCTGAAACGCACGAAGAGCTGACTCACGCATCTGCTTTACCTTACTCGCGGTAATAGCGCCACCTTCACCGAACACGCTCACTCCCGGATCATTCCACTTAAAAACCGCCATTGCCTCCT
>JANLHH010000080.1 GCA_024654605.1 Patescibacteria group bacterium
AAGCTCGGTAATTTTTTCAGGACTTTTGATTTCATAGAGCCCGTCTTTCAGTATCCGATGGATTTTATAGTCAGAGAGAAAATTAAATATATCTCTGAAATATGTTCGTGAATCTCTACTTGAAATACTAAATTCAAACTGAACATATTTAATATTTGGCAACATCTGTTTTGCTCCCTTAAGGCAAGCTAATTCATTACCTTCAACATCAAGCTTTAGTAGAGTGATATCTTTAACGCTATTCAATTTGCAAAAGTTGTCTATGGTCTGGATTTTCACTTCTTCACTTTCGCTAAATCCATCATGAGGTTTATGAATGGATCCTAATCCACTGACACCATCTGGATAGTAAAGAGTTGCTCTACCCTCAGTGTCCCCAAAAGCACTTTGTATTATAGTCGCTTTATCACCAAGTTCTTTTTCGAGAGTTTCATAATCTCTTAAACATGGCTCAAAAGCATATATCTTTGCTTTGCCTTTTGTGAAATTAAATATCTCTTTAATGTAGTTTCCCCCTTGTGCGCCGACATCGAAAACAACAGGGGTTTGCTCTTTAGATAAAGCATACCTAGCGGCAAATAGCTCCCCGTTTTTATAGAGACTGCCTCCACCTGTCCCTATATTAAGGCCTTCCATTGAAATATCAAAGAGTTTTCTGAAAATTGACTGAAACGCTTTTTTCCCAAAAAATATTTTTTTAATTAACTTATTCATATTTTTGAAATATTTCCTAACCTTTTATAGTCTTCTATAATATATAGCAGTTAGTCTATCAGATATTTTTTATAGTGCTCATAGCCTGAATTCTGTGTCTTCACTCTCCATAAATAAAGCGGCAATTTGAATGAAATGTTGTTGTGAAATGTTTCTGCGACCTGAAAATTAAAATCGCGATCTGCACCCCGGCCGGTAAATGATGGCCAAATCCTATCTTTGAGCGCTCTAAATCTTACCTTTTCCACCACTTCCTTTTTGAATAGGGGACTGTTCCCGGATCCGGGGTAAGAATCAAGAGACCGGAAAAAGAACTTATTGATAACTCGCATTCTTTTGAATTCAAAAGGAATAAAAGAATTTAGTTTGCCAAGAAAGGGGATAATGACCCCTTTGGTTTTTTTAGCAAGCTCCATTATTTCTTCGTTTGTTATTACAATATGCCTCTCTTCTTGAAAAATTTTGTCTACGTCCAGTTTTTTATCCATCAACTCTTCTTTGAATTGTTGCCACTGGATACATACATGTGAAGCGCCGTATTTTATGGCAAGAATATACTGCGCTTCTATACGATTTACGAGAGAGGCATCGTCGGCATCTTGAAAGGTAATCCATTCCCCATGCACTTTTTCAAATCCGTAGTTTCGTGCCAAATAGCCGGCATTCACGTTTCGTCCGCGCTTATTCACGCGATGCGGATCGTCATAAGGGAGTTTATAGTATGAAACATTTTTATGTTGTTGCGTGTATTCCACAACAACCTTGTCGGTATTGTCCGTACTATTATCGTCTACAACGATTATTTCCAAATTGGGGTATGTTTGCGTCAACATGGAGTCAATTGCTGCTCTGATAGTGCTTTCGGAGTTATGTGCCGGTATGATGACTGAAATGAGGGGTTTGTTCATATTTTTTTTTCTTTCATTATCTTATCCATGAACGAGGCATACGATTCTTTAAATTGTTCCTTCGTGTGGTGTTTTTGCGCGTAGTTCCATACAGCCAAAGATCGCGATTTTAATTCATCATCTGTAAGCGCGGCAATCCGTTTTACCGCGTCAATAATTTCTTGTATAGAGGCTGTTTTTAGCTCTATACCGAAAGGTTCCGCATTTACTCCGGACTGTCGAGTAATGATGGGAATAAGACCGGCGTGAAGACCGGTTATTACGCTGCCAGCTTGGCCCTCTGAACACGACGGGTAGATCAACCCGACCGAATTATCAACTATTTTTTTGAATTGTTCACCCCGCACATCAATACGCCCCGAGAGTTTTATGTTAGGTGTTTCATACAGCTCCTTCTTATAACATTCCACAAAATCTTTTTCGGTGGCAACGGGTCCGCAGACAGTGAGTTTGTATTCGGGCATCTGTGCGAATGCTTCAAGCACACGATCAAGACCCTTGTGCGACGCGCCGCCGCCGCCTATCCAGACAAAATTCTTTTTGATGTTTTTAAAATCTTTTCGTTCCGGCGATGGAAATAACACAGCCGAAAGGAGGGGGATATTTACGATGTCTTTATTTGCGTATGAGAAAGTGTCTTTAGCGAATCCATTACCAAGCGCGCTGGCATAATCTGCATATTCAATATTATTTGACGGGTTCATCTGCCTTCGCGGTTCTAATATGCACTCGCGTCTTTCTTTCAGTTCTTTTAGACGCCCTTGTTCCGCTTCATTCTGATAGCGCCAGTGCGCGCCCGTGATATAGAAAATTTTTACGCATCTCTCATTAAGAAACGGCGTTAATCTCTCCAGATTCTGGTTGACGTCAATCACTGCCGCATAATCTTTTTTGGGAATAAATGTGGTGTTGGTCCAATCAATAACATCAACCGCAAAACCTTGTTCAAGAAGAATTTCGGCGATGATAAGGCATTCCCATGGATTCGTGTGTGGACTCCGATCCAGTTCTTTTTTGGTGATAGCAAACGGGTGGGTAACGTAGGAGAGTAGTACTGCGTCTTTGGGACGAGATACTGTTGGCACTAGTGTCACTTTGCCGCGAAAGTGTCGCTCAAATTTACGCGCATAGACGCGGTATAGGGCAAAAAATGAGTCAGTAAAAGGCATGTTATTTATTCCAAAGAAATTCTGGATTTCCTGTCGTATTCATCTCTTCAAGCCACTTGAGAGCGTCGGCAGAGAGTTTCGGCCACTGTGCTTGAAAGGTGGTCGATGAGGGTTTTTTCCCGAAAGAACCACTCCGAATTTTATTGCGGAGAACTTTTAATTTTTCAACAATAAACGAATCAGGGTTTTTATTTAAGTAAAATTTATTCAAACGATCGGTCTCATCCTTTATTTTTTTCATATACACCAAACTGACACTTTGTGGGTTGCTTATGTTTACGAACGAATAGCCGGTATACCAAGCAATATTTGCCTTGCCGGCGGTAACCCTAAGTGAAAATTCGGCATCAGCACGCCGAAATGAAGGATTCCATAATCCTAAGAGGGGAAGTGATGATCTGCGAATCATGATACCGAGTCCACAAAAAGAAAATGGCGTATGATCTTTTTGCCATTGCCTATAGTTCTGCTCATAAACAAGCGGCCTGACGCCAGTGGTTATGTTTTGGTTCTTAAAACCACCCTCGGTACTTACCATATCTACTTGCGTCTCCGAAAGCATGAATTTCTTGCATGCCTCTATGGCAGGGTAGTGAAAAACGTCATCATCAGTGATTATTTTTATAAGCGTCCCGCGCGCCACCAAGAGAAGTTTATTTAAGCCGTGTGATTCGCCAAAATCCGGTTCAGATACAAAATATTCTATTTTACCACTCCGTTTAAGATCATTAAGGAATTCTTTCGTGCTATCGGTACTTTCGGCATCTGCGACAATGATTTCCTCACCTTCTTTGACGTGTTGCAATAGCCTTCCCATGGACTCTTTGAGATAGGGGAGCTTGTTCTTAGTAGTAATTATATATGAAAGGGTTGTAGCATTCTCTGCAGGCATTGTTTTGTAGTTTCAACGTATTATATCACACATTCACTGGCGTAGGAGATAAATAAAATGTCGCTCTTCTTGTAAGAGAGAGCGACATTTTCTCCAAAGAGAGCACTAGAGATATCCCAATTCTTTTGCGTACCGGAGCATTTTTTCCTTCGGCCTTTTTTTGATTGGCTTGATGGGGTTACCGGCATAAATGGTCCATGGCTCGGTTTTAGTACCTCTGGGTACGAATGAACAGGCGCCGATGACGCATCCTTCCGCGAGGGTTACTCCGGGAAGTATGGTGACATTCGCGCCAACATTAGCAAAGTTTTCAAAAACAATCGGCTCAACGATCAGACGGTCGCGCATTTCTTCCGGTACGCCGGGGGCCGTGATCAATCCTTCACCAAGGTACGCGTCAGAAGCACAGATGATCGTACTCTTGGCAGCGATATTGGTGAAGCGACCCAACGTGAGCTTGCCTTCTCTGCCACCGATAATACTTACATAAGGACCAATGTGGATGTGGTCGTTCGTTTCCAGTGCTGTAGTGAGATAGAACCCGCTGTCAACGGCGACATGGTTTCCTATTGAGACCAAATGAGGTCTACGAATCTCCACAGCACTGCTTATGAATACGTCGTCGCCGACTGACTTGAGCAGCGCCTTGTCATATTGCGGTGAGTTCATGATTTCTTCATCCTGAGATTTAAGCGATCGATTAAAGACCATATAAGTATACTGTATACTTTATACCATTTATTTATACATAGTCAATACATTTTATCGGACCTAGAAAACGTTTTTAAAAAGTCAGTTTTTGGTCTATACTGTATTTTACTAGTTTTACAGGGAAAGAAATTCAACATATGAAAAAAATAAAATACACAGGGCATGTCTCGGAGTGTCAGATCTGTCAAAATAAAAACTTAAAACCAATCCTTTCTCTCGGCCACCAGCCTGTGGTACAGGAGTATTTAACCAAAGAAAGCTTGGACCAACCTGAAGTAACCTATTCGCTTAATTTGGTGTATTGCGACAAGTGCGGATTAACTCAGATCGACTATATCGTACCGCCGGAAATAGTTTTTCCGCCGGATTACCCCTACCGTACCGGTCTCACCAATATGCTTATCCGGAACTTCAGGGCTCTTGCTGATACGTTGGAAAAACAGGGTTACGCGACACCCAAGAGTTTAATCGTGGACATCGGTTCAAATGACGGTACGCTTCTGCAAGGTTTTAAGGAGAAGGGGATGAAAGTTGTCGGCGTTGAGCCGACAGGTGCTGCGGATGTAGCAAAAAAGAATGGCATCACGACGATCAAAAGTTTTTTCAATAAAGAAACCGTTGCAACTATCCTAAAGAAATATGGTCCGGCTAAAATTATCACTGCCACGAACGTGTTTGCGCACATCAACGATACCGTTTCTTTGGCTAAGAATGTTAAGGACCTGCTCGCTACCGACGGGGTGTTCGTTTCCGAATCGCAATACCTTTTAGACATTTTTGAGAAGCTAGAGTTTGACACCGTATATCATGAACATCTTCGTTTCTACGCACTCCAACCTCTCCAGCATCTCTTTGCGCAGGTGGGACTGTCTGTCGTTGACGCTGAACGCATTTCTGCCGCCGGCGGGTCCATTCGTGTGTACGCCATGAAAGGCAAACACCAGATGAGTACGCGAGCGAAAGAACTCTTGGCTGTCGAGAAAAAGGCCGGCCTCTACGACGTAAAAGCGCACAAAAAATTTGCTGAGCGCATCATATTGGCAAAGCACGATCTCGTAGCACTTCTTTTAAAAGTGAAGAAACAAGGCGCACGCATTGCCGGTCTCGGGTCTCCGGCGCGCGCCAACACGCTTTTGGGTTTTACCAAGATTACCACCGACATTTTAGATTACGCGTGTGAGAAGAAAGGATCGCCGAAAATAGGGTTGTTTACACCCGGAACACATATCCCTGTGTTTGAGGAAGAAAAGCTCTTTAAAGAACAGCCGGAGTATGTCCTTGTTCTTTCTTGGCACATTGGAATGGAACTTATTAAAAAGACGAAAGAAGCTGGCTTCAAAGGCAAATTCATCATGCCTCTTCCGATCCCGCGAATCATTAAGTAGGCATGGAAAATAAAAACAAAAAAATTCCGTGGTGGGAACCGCAGATTGGCAGTCCGCTTGAGCGGGAACTTATTGAACAGGTTTTCGCCGACAATTACGCGAACGAAGGAAAACTCACCGCCAGATTTGAGGCTGAAGTAGCCTCTCTTCTTGGCGCGAAGTATGCCGTGGCCACGACCAGCGGCACTAACGCTATTTTTTTGGCATTGAAAGCTTTGGGAGTGGGATCGGGAGACGAGGTCATTGTCCCTGATGCAACATTTATCGCCACCGCAAACGCAGTTTCTTTGTGCGGGGCTACGCCCGTTCTTGTGGATATTGATCCCCAGACGCTTACTATAAGTATTGAAGCGCTCAAGAAAGCAATTACACCAAAAACAAAGGCAGTTGTCCCTGTGCATGTGACCGGTCGTGGCGCGGACATGGAAAGCATTCTTACTATCGCAAACGAGCATGGACTGGTTGTCGTAGAGGATGCCGCTGAAGCATTTTTTTCCAAGCATCAGGGTAAATATCTTGGCACCTGGGGCGATGCAGGATGCTTTTCGTTTTCTGCGGCCAAGACCATCACCACTGGTCAGGGCGGTATGATAGTGACCAATAGCGACGAGCTCTACGGGAAACTGAAGCCCTTGAAGGATCAAGGACGGCCGGTGCGTGGCACGGGAGGGGATGATCTCCACGACACTATCGGGTTTAATTTTAAATTCACTGACATCCAAGCAGCACTCGGACTAGGACAGCTCAGACTTCTCTCGGAGCGCACTGAACGGATGAAACACATCTATGCGCTCTATCGGGAAGCGCTCAGCGGTATCTCCGGTTTTTCTATCTTTGATATTGATATTTCAGGCGGTGGTGTACCACAATGGACAGATACAATTGTTGAGCGTCGCGATGAACTGGACGCATATCTCAAGGAAAATAATATTGATTGCCGTCGCTACTGGTTACCAATCCATCGTCAACACGCATACCCGTTGCCGGATAATCATTTCCCCAACAGTACAAAGTTGTTGCCGCAAGCGCTGTGGTTGCCATCCGCGTTCACCCTCTCCGATGAAGACGTGATCTTCGTAACGGATCGCATTAAGGAATTTTTTTCAAAACACTAGAATTTTTTTGGATGCTCCCGATACCATTCAAAAGTTTTCTTTAACCCTTCATCCAAAGTAACTTCAGGTTTCCATCCGACAAGATTTTTTAATTTTGTCACGTCTGCGAGTCGTCGTTTCACACTTCCGTGCGGTGAATCTTTGATTTCTGTCGTTTGTGGTTTCCATTCCGCAACGGTAAACATTTTTTCTGCGAGATCGCGTATCATGATTTCCTCTGTGTCTCCGATATGCACAACTTCAATCGGCTGCCCGTCAGTCTTTGTTGAGTCCATGAGCATTTGCATGGCGCGAACTGCGTCTTCAATGTAACAAAATGTTCTTGTGTCGTCCGCGCCGTAAATAGGGAACGGATCAACGCGGTCTAAAATACGCAGGGAAAATTCAGGAATCACGTGGTCGTAACCCGCTCGGGGGCCATAAAAGTTATGCGGACGCACGATGAGCGCACGAAGGTTATACATGGCTGCATAATGGATCATTAGCACTTCACCCATGAGTTTTGTCGCGGCGTATGACCACCGAGGGTTAAAAGGGTCCTCAATAACAAGCGGAACATTTTCCGGTGTTGGGATGGCAAGTATTCCGAACGCATTTAATCCTCCCGCGTATGCTTCGTTGGAAGAAGTGAAGCAGATTTTCCCTTGCGGATTCTCGGTTCTAAACCACTCCAGAATATAAATGAGTGTCAAAAGATTGATGCGTGAAGTTTCGTGCGGCATTTGGTAGAAGTATTTTGTTCCGTTTACCGCAGCGAGGTGATATACGTGATCGTATCCATTTCCGAATTCTTTGTATGAAGACTGGTCCGTAAGATCAAGATTCAAAAAACGCACCCTCGGGTCTTCCAAGAGTTTTTTTAAATCATCGTCCATTGCGCCGCGCTGGAGATTGTCTACGAGCACCAGCTCCGTGTCCGGACCATACGTTTTTAATAGGTGCAGAGAAAGATGGAAACCTACAGACCCGGCGCCGCCCGTGATAAGTATTTTTGTCATATTATTTTATGGAATAAGGTAAGCACGTTTTAATGAAATCTTTGAGTACCCGGTGGTGATGGAAACCAATCTTTTTGGGCAATTTATGCAAGGGGAACCATTGTGCCTCACTAAACTCCGGACCACTTGCTCTGATAGTGCCTTGAGTAATGACAACAGGGAAGTTAAGAGCAACAAAGTGCTTCTGCTTATCGGCAACGGGATCATTATAGACAGCGAAAGGCAGAGTCTCGCTCCACGGCGGAATTATTTTTACCGATACCCCCAGCTCATTTTTAGCTTGCCGCGCTATGGTATTTTTGGTCCGTTCACCTTTTAATATGCGGCCACCAATCAGACACCAGTTATTTTCTTCCGGATAAATTTTTCTCTTAATGAGAAGTGTTTCAACGACTCCTTTGGTTTTTCTCAAAACGATCAAATCAACGCAGGCGACAGGAATCAACTTTTGGATCGTTTGGAATAAAGGTTCGGGTATCCATTTCGAGGCAGGAACAACCGTATCAGGTATTTTTGGGGTTTTCTTCGCCATAATAATTTCACCCCAGTATAACACCTTGATTATCATTGGTAAAATGGTACCATAGGGTGCATTATTCTCTTATACTCTATGAGTTTTTCATCAAAAGAAACCATCGTCGTTGTCGGTTACGGCTGGGTAGGGCAAGCAAACGCCCTAGCGCTCTCACACATCAATTATCGTGTGTGTTATTACGATGTCGGGGATCCAAAAATGCACTATGCGGACCAGTATCAAAATTCTTATGATACCATCACGCCACTCTCATCTCCCCTTGAGAAAGATGACCCTGACACGTGCTATCTTGTGTGCGTCGGGGACCGTGTTTCTCCGGAAGGGGAGCAGGATATTGAAGCTATTAAAAAAGCGTTGGAGTCCCTTCACGGCGCAAAGGGCACTGTCATACTCCGCTCAACGGTCCTTCCGGCATCTCTCGCCTCGTTGCGATTTGATTATTATGTGCCGGAATTTTTGCACGAAAAGAAGGCGGTAGAGGAATGTATGGCGCCGCAATACTTTATTGTTGGCAGCCGTAACACCACGAGGGAGCAACCAAGCTTTTTTAATGTATGGCAAGAGCGCGCCACTAAGACATTCTATGGCACCCCCGAAGAAGCGTCATATCTGAAATATCTTTCCAATACATGGAATGCACTTCGCATTGCCTTCGTTAATGAATTTGGAAATGCTATGGCGTTACCTACGGATCAGGAGCATTTGGCGAACATTGAAAAGGTTATCAATTTTTTCTTTGAGAAAAAAAGCTATCTTCGATATGGCAAGTCGTTCGGAGGGCACTGTTTACCAAAGGATGTAAGTGCTTTTTGTGCTTCGCACGAAAGAGAAGGGAAAGATATGTCGCTTCTTCGCGGTGTATGGAAAGCAAATGATGCTCAGCTCATCATAGAAAAAAAATACCCCATCTTGCCGGAGTGGTTTTCTGAATGGGTTCGCCCGGAAATTTCCGGACGCTCCGCGCTCCACGCCTTAAAAAATTCAGTGATGAGAAAAGTGAAAAAGCTTTACTTATAAGACCTACTACTCAATAACTTTTCGGCTCCAATCTTTATATTTTGGCTACGGCTTCGTAAAAATTACTCAACAGATACGCCGTATATGCTTCACAATTTTTACTTCGCCTCGCTCGAAATCTAAAGATTTCACTACGAAAATTATTAAGCAGTAGGTCTATGATATTTTTCATGAGATTTTAGCCAAAGTTCAAGACACAAGAGAGACCATATTTTGTAGTACATCTTGTCGTCACCTTTTTGGTAAAAAGCGTTGATCATTGATAGGGCTACGTCTTTTTTTAGAAATTTATATATTGATGCGTTGTT
This sequence comes from Patescibacteria group bacterium, assembly GCA_024654605.1. Taxonomy (GTDB): domain Bacteria; phylum Patescibacteriota; class Minisyncoccia; order Phycocordibacterales; family JANLHH01; genus JANLHH01. Next base: position 9,753 of record JANLHH010000080.1, read on the forward strand.
TCCCAGCGTATGGAGAACAAACTTTTTCATTGTCTCTGTCTTCAGCCATTCTTTAACCGGCGCGCCAAATCCCTGCTTTCTTCTGTAAACAAATTCTTTTGGCATGAT
>JANLHH010000139.1 GCA_024654605.1 Patescibacteria group bacterium
ACGAAAGATGAGTAAAAGCTACGGAAATACGATTCCGCTGTTTGGGACTGACGAAGAGATTAAGAAGGCGGTTATGTCTATTGTAACCGACTCTAAGACGCCCGAGGAACCGAAAGACCCCGAAACATGCAACATTTTTGCTCTCCATAAACTTTTTAGCGCCGATATAATCTCGGATTTGGAAAAGCGATACAGGAAGGGCGCAATGGGCTATAAAGAGTCAAAAGAAATTTTGAGTGAGCGCATCATCGGTTTTATTGCTCCTCTACGGGCGCGACGAGAGGAACTCGCGAAAGACAAGGATCAAGTTTTGCAGATTCTTAAAAATGGCGGCGAAATCGCTCGCTCTGCCGCTAAAGCAAAAATGCTTGAAGTAAAAACAAAAGTCGGCCTTCTGTAATATTTTTTTACTTATCACTATGGAACGCAACGAACACTTCGAACATTATGACCCTGCCATTCCCATGCAAGCGGAACTTTTAAAAAGACATCCGGATTGGATAGAGGCGCACGCGAAAGGTTTTAGGGAGGAATTCCTGCCGGAGCATCCTGAAATAATTGCCGAATTTGAAACCGACCCCGAAGAAACGATTAAAAAGATTGAACAAGAATTTTATCACTAATATTTATGCAACGAACACTCATAAGCAAGCTACACGACCATATCGGAAAAGAAGTAACCATCGCCGGATGGGTGGATGTGCGACGCGATCAAGGGAAACTCATTTTTTTTGATTTTCGAGACATGACCGGTAAAGTACAGGGCGTTGTTTTACCGGACGCTCCCGATGCGCATGATGTAGGATCGAAAGTGAGGCCGGAATGGGTTGTGAGAGTACGAGGAAAGGTGAATCAACGGCCACCGCGAGCCATACAAAAAGAAAAGCAAAATGGCGATATTGAGCTGGAAATTCTTGAAATATCAGTACTGAATGAAGCGCTCACACCCCCGTTTGATATTACTGGCGACGGGAAAGAGATTGATGAAGAAGTGCGGCTTCGCTATCGTTATGTTGACCTGCGGCGAAATAGAATGCAGGAAAATATTCGAAATAGGCATCGTGTCATTCAATTCACGCGTGAATTTTATACGAATGAGGGTTTCACTGAGATTGAGACTCCCTACATGACCAAATCAACACCCGAAGGGTCTCGTGACTATGTGGTGCCGTCACGGCTTGCGCACGGCAAGTTCTACGCTCTCCCGCAATCTCCCCAACAATATAAACAGCTCCTCATGGCGGCAGGATTTGAAAAATATTTTCAAATAGCCCGCTGTTTTCGCGACGAGGACACCAGGGGTGACCGTCAACCGGAATTTACTCAGATAGATATGGAGATGAGTTTCGCCGCACAAGAAGAAATAATGGCTCTGAACGAGAAGTTCATCATACGTCTTGTAAAAGCGTTGTATCCTGAAAAAGAAATCCAAGAGACTCCATTTCCTCGGCTTTCGTACAAAGAAGCTATGGAAAAATACGGTAGCGATAAACCGGATATGCGCAAAGATAAAAATAATTCCAATGTACTGGCATTTTGCTGGGTCATTGACTTTCCTTTTTTTGAAAAAACCGATGACGATAGTTGGACATTCACCCATAATCCTTTTTCTGCTCCAAAATTGGAATATCTGCCCGATCTGATGGAGAAGAAAAATATTGGAAACATACTGGCTGCTCAGTACGACATGGTCCTGAATGGATCTGAGATCGGCGGCGGGGGGATACGCAACCACACCCCCGAAGCATTAAAAAAAGTCTTTGAAATAATGGGCTATACGCCGGAAAGGATAGAAAAGAATTTCGGATATATGCTTAAGGCTTTATCGTCAGGCACGCCTCCGCATGGAGGGTTGGCTTTTGGTTTTGACCGATTAATGATGCTCTTGCAAAATGAACCGAATATTCGAGAAGTTATTGCTTTTGCGAAGACGGGAGAGGGAAGAGACCCCATGACAGAATCACCTTCCGAGATAGAAACAAAACAGTTACAAGAATTAGGAATCAAGATTGAAGATAAATAAAGGTTCCTAAAAAATAAAAGGGCTAGAAAATATCTAGTCCTTTTTTAATGATAAAACAGGTGATGTTCAATACTATTTTCTGAGGAAATCCTTTTTGATTATCAGTTTAAACTGCACTCCGGGATAGAAAACCCCGAAGCATGCTTTTCTCTTTGCTCCGGTGGTCTGGCACGCGTGCCCTATAGAAGGGCAGTTACCCGTTTCCATGGCTTTCCAGCATTTTTGACTTGCCGTCCATCTCTTACACACCTTTTTTCCACCCTCGCCTTCTTCGTCCGCCCGGTTAATCATACCGCTCTCCTTTTTTGCAAGTAGTATTTTTTAAACAAAGAACAAATATCGATATTAATATACGGCATTGATTTAACGGAGTCAAATATTTCCCATCCACCTGCTTTCTGCCGCCCTTGAAAATTAACGCCAAACGAGTATTATTCTATATAATGACGACTGCATACAGAATAAAGACTGAAGTGTTTGAAGGACCGCTCGATCTCCTCCTTTCTTTAATCGAAAAGAGGAAGCTTTTTATCAATGATATTTCGCTTGCGGTCGTCGCGGATGATTTCTTGGCGCACATCCGTGCATTTGAGGATCTGCCGGTGAAGGATACGGCAC
>JANLHH010000147.1 GCA_024654605.1 Patescibacteria group bacterium
ATGGCAAGACATCGGGATTATGATTATTCAATGGGCTTTTTTCTTCGCGCTCATACCAACCGTGTTGAGCGGAGATAAGCCGCCTTTTTTCACAAGTCTTTTTAATGGGATCCTTCTCCTTTTTCTCGCGATCATTTTCTCCACGCTGCATCTTTGGGGTAGTGTGGCAAGTACGCTTCTTGTGGGCGGAACGTGGTTTTTTATCGGATTTCAAAAATATCGTATCGAGAGCAAAACGAAGTTGCTTGCGGCATCAGCGCAAAAAATTAAACCGTAGATTTTTCATAAAAACGTGTTACAATATGCCCATATTAAAACAGCCCCGCCGCGGCGGGGCTGTTTTAAAAAAGGCCCTATCGTCTAACGGTTATTGGAATGAAAAGCAAACTGCTTTGCTTTTCATCCGGTTCCGAGGGTAGCGAGGAAATTGCCGTTGTTGAACGGAGTGAAACAGGCAATAGGGTAAGCCTTGCAAAGGCGATGTCTCGATTAACCCGGTAGGTAGACAACCACGTACATTTCATTACAATTTCATATACGGCCCTATCGTCTAACGGTTAGGACATCGCCTTCTCAAGGCGGCAATCGGGGTTCGATTCCCCGTAGGGTCACAGGTTTGAACGTAGTAAAAAGCTGTTACTAGATTATATGAGTGCTCAAACGTTGTTTTCTTGCTCCGTTATAAACGTGGTAAAAAATATCCCGAAGGGGAAGACGATGTCGTATGGAGAAGTAGCCAGACGCGCCGGTTTTCCCGGTGCGGCGAGAGCGGTTGGATCTCTTATGAAGAACAATCACGACAAGGGTGTGCCATGTCACAGGGTTATTCGTGCAGATGGCGGGGTAGGGCAGTACAACAACGGAGGAGAGGAGGTGAAAGCCGCACTTCTGCGAAAAGAGGCAATGTTCATGAAGTAAGTAAACATACCATGATGGAAAAATTTGAGAAAGAAAATCCTTTTATGCAGAGGTATGAAACCGATAAAGAGCTTAAAGAGGCGATAGACAAGAAGATCGGCCGGCCGCTGAACTGGCAGCTGCTTAAAAAAACCGAAAGCGAAGCGCTCTATGCCGGCATTGATCCGGTCCTGGAAACGGTGTATGTGATCTCAAGCAAAGAACATGACAGTGTTTTTGTGGAAACATTCGGTTCCCTTAGCGAAGCGCTCGCTTCCGCTCAAGAAAAGTAGAGAAGCTTTGGGTAAGAGGTAAAGATATCCTTTCTCGCGAGAGGTTTTTTCTTGGCTACAAATTTCCATTGACTTCCTTTTTTGGGGGAGTAGTATGGCGCTAGTATTCAACTACGTTCTTTCACAAGGGGTATTTGCGATGGCTACCACAAGACAGCAGGTGGAAAAAGCGTTTTCTCGGATTGCCGGCATGCTTAAGCGATTGGCGAAATATGTAGAGGAGATCGGGAAAGAAGGAGAAGCGATCCGTACAATCAAAAAAGAGTACGACAAACAGATTACGCAGTTGCGTAAAGAAGGGCAAAGCAAGGTGAGTCCGCATGAAAAAAGGCGGGAAAAACTGTTCAATGATCTGCTTCGTCTCGCGCTTCCCAATTGGAAGGGGCTGGTGAACAAAGGGAAAGAAACGATCGAGCTTTCCACCGGAACAATTCAGAGCCGATTGGCGGCGCTTCCCAAAGTGACAGTACTTGATGAGGAGAAGGCGGTCAAAGCGCTTTTACGAAAAGGATTTCGTGACTGCGTGCGCGTCATCAAAGAAGTTGACAAGGAGATGATACAGAAGAAGCCCGATGTCGCAAAAGGTATCAGGTGGATTTCAATGGAGCGTTCACGCACCCTCACGGTCAAACCCATAAAAGGGGTTGTATTGGCACGTTCTTTGGAAAAAATGTCAGAGAAGATTTAGACACATAAGATATTTTATGGCCGATCACGATCGGCCTTTTTATTTGATATTATTGACAAATTCTTTGTGTCTGGTATAAAAAATATACCTTTAAAGCCGACCTTTTGATGGCTTTGAGGGGGAGCTTCGGTCATTTGACCGAAGCTGCTATACGCCAATCCAACTGCCAATCCAACAGGAGGAGTACGCGATGAAAAGACCACGCACTCGTGCCGGCCCCATGCCGGCAAACAGAGCTCTTTTGTTCACGACCGCTGGAAAGCGAACCATCAACCTCGGCATCAGCATCGGCGGCGGCCACAGCGGCTAGCAGCCAAGTTGCAGCGCAACTGACTCGCGGCGCTTAAATAAACAGCGTGTCCCCCGAAGCATTACTGCTTCGGGGTTTTTTCAATTTTGTTTGCTTTTTGTTGGATACTGCGCGGTGTTTGACATAATAAAAAAAGAGTTTAATAATATATGTAGTTACCGCACACTCGAAAAGGAGGTGTGTCATGAGAGCTTCTTGTAAGATCACCGTCAGTTCTCGCTACGACTATTTATTCAAACTCTACCAAGCTGACCCGAAGGAGTTTGAACGGCATACTCAGGCAATGATTGAAGCGCAGATACAAAACGCGCCTCCCCACTTGCAATTGAAGTTGCGCGCCCTGCAGTCCGTGGTTTATGACGAACTTTCCCACTATAAACATCCCGTCGCGCGGATGAATCGCATAGTGGAATTGTTCTGGAAAAAAGCCATTGAACTTCGGGATGCGCTGAACGGTTCTTTATCTAAGCACGTACCGAAACCAAAAAGGCAAGACGCGGAGATCATTTCACTTTTTAAGAAAGACTAAGTCCTATCCCGAGATCAAGATGATCCCGGGTTTTTCTTGACATAAACAAAATATTTCGGCATAATCCATCCAGATTTTTTGCTCTTTGAATCTCTTGTATTCCAATGAAAAACACACCAAAGGAGATGGATCATGTATCTATTGAATGATGTTATCGGTGTTGTTCTTGCCGGTGGAAGAGGGAATCGGTTGTTGCCGCTCACTGCGGTGCGCGCAAAACCTTCCGTGCCGTTTGGTGGAAAATGGATCATTGCGGATCTCGCGTTATGGAGTCTCTATAACTCCGGGATCAGGACCATCAAAGTTCTTGCGCAATATATCTCGCAACCGCTGATCCAGCACATGCAAAGAAGTTGGCCGCTTCGTCCGCACGGTGAACCATACGTAGAGGTGGTTCCCGCTCAGATGCGCGTGCATGACGATTGGTATCTTGGGACCGCAGATGCGGTGTATCAAAACCTGGATCTCATTTGCAGAGACAGCGGATGCTTTCCACTCACCGCTATTTTTGCGGCCGATCATGTCTTTAAGATCGATGTGGGGCAAATGCGCGAGTTTCATGATGCAAAAGGCTCACAGTTCACGGTATGCGTTAAGGAGATGTCGACAGACGCCGCTGCCGGTAAATTTGGCATTCTTATCGTTGATGAAAAGGATCGTGTCGTCGGCTTTGAGGAAAAGCCGGAAAAGCCAAAAGAAATACCCGCGAAGCCGGGCTTCTGCTACGCTTCCATGGGTAATTATCTGGCAGACTCGCTCCTTTTGAAAGAGGCACTGGAAAAAGATGCCCGTGATGAATCTTCAAGTCATGATTTCGGGAATGATGTCATTCCCGAAATGATCCGTAGCGGTGTGAGGATGTTTGCGTATAATTTCGCACACAACAAAGTACCGGGACAAGAAGGGCCGTACTGGGTTGATGTGGGAACCATCAAGTCGTATTGGGCGGCAAATATGGACCTTGTGGGTCCATTGCCGGTACTCAATCTGTACTCCGAAGAATGGCCCATTTTGCCGCGTCCCGACAGTTTGCCGCCTGCAAAGTATGCGCGTGCGGGAAACTATGAATATATGCTCGCAGGGGGAGGATGTATTATTGATGGTGCAACTATAAGCAAAGCCGTGCTTGGCAGAAAGGTTCGCGTTTCTCAAGGCGCCGAGATTGAAGAGTCCATTCTTTTTTCGGGAGTAACCATCGGAGAGGACGTGCGCATAAGGAAAGCGATCGTTGATGAAAGCAATCATATTCCGAACGGCACGCGCATTGGTTATTCGGAAGAGGAAGACAGGGCGAGAGGTTTCAAGGTAAAAGACGACATCACGATAGTTCCCTATAATTTTTCTTTCACGAAGAAGTAGCTCTTTTTTGTTTTGTTCACACCGGCCTTTTACAGGCCGGCTTTTTTTATGAGCGACGAAGGGTGAATGATATTCGTGAAGCGGGCTTTCGGCGCCTGTGATTGCCTGATATCATAGGAAGGTGTCTATAACTCAAAATATTTTATTGATTGATAAACCGAAGGGTATTACGTCTTTTGATGTGATACGCGCTTTGCGCAGGAAGCTCGGAGTGAGAAAAATGGGACACGCCGGAACTTTGGATCCGCTCGCCACAGGGCTTATGCTTGTGGGCGTGGGCGAGAGCACGAAAGAGCTCGCGGCTCTTATCGGTTTGCCGAAGACTTATGAAGCAGAGGTGCTCTTGGGTTTGAAGACCGACACGGGAGACCTGGAGGGGGCGACGATGGAGGAGGCGGTGGTGCCGGAAGTGAACGAAGAGGAGGTGAGGAAAGTGCTTGCAGGAATGGTGGGCGTTGTACCGCTTCCCGTACCGAAATATTCCGCCGTGAAGCGCGGCGGTGAAGCGCTCTACAAAAAAGCGCGGAGAGGTGAACAGGTGGAAGTTCCCGTCAAAGAAATGAAGATCCATTCGTGCGAGCTCAAAAAACACGCGCCTCTCCGAGACAAGTACGTGCTTGGTATTGTGTGTGAGGTGGGGAGTGGCGCGTATATCCGCTCCATTGCCGAAGAGATTGGTCGGCGTCTCGGAGTACCCGCGACGATCAAAGAATTGCGCCGTACGAAGATCGGGAAATATCGCGTGGAAGACGCGGAGAAAATATGAGAAAAGTATTGAATGAAAAATTCTTTGCGCGAGACACACTTGTGGTAGCCGAAGAGCTCCTCGGAAAATTCTTGGTGCGGAAGTGTGGGAAGAGGGAAGAGGCGTACCTGATCACCGAAGTGGAAGCATATGACGGACATCTAGACAGAGCAAGTCACGCAAGCAAGGGAGAGACAGAGCGTAACAAGCCCATGTGGGGTCCTGCCGGGTACTGGTACGTGTATCTCGTTTATGGCATGCACGACATGCTCAATATGGTAACAGGACCTAGGAAATATCCCGCAGCCGTGCTCATTCGCGGCGTAGGGGAGTTTCGTGGACCGGGTATACTAACGAAAGCATTGCAGATTGAGAGAACGTTGAATAATAAAAAGGCGGATAAGAAAACAGGGCTCTGGATTGAAGACAGGGGAGTGGTGATACAAAAAAAAGACATACAAAAAAGCCCGCGTATCGGTGTGCGCTATGCGGGGCCGATATGGGCAAAAAAACCTTATCGGTTTTTCTTTAAGGTGTGAGCAGAGGCCTCTTTCAAGTTTTCTTCTTCAATCTTCTTTCGTATCTTCAGCAACTCTTCATCAGCCGTTTTCTTGGCGGCTTCTTCTTTGTCCAGTTCTTCTTGAGGATGAGGGTATGTTTCCATATTATGCGAACAGTTCGTCAACGACCGCTTTCACGTCGGCTCCGTCGGCTTTATCTTTGAGTTCCTTCATGAGAGCTCCCATAAAGATGCCTTTTTTTGTCGAATCAGTGATGCCGAGCTCCTTTTTCTTTGCTTCCGCCACGCGGCGAATGTCTTCTTTGCTCATGGTCGCCGGAAGATAGGTTTCCAATATTGCCAACTCTTTCTTTTCTGATTCGGCAAGTTCCAAACGTCCTCCTTTTTCAAATTGTTCTATGGAGTCTTTTCGCTGTTTGACGGCGCGCTTGATAACAGCGATTGCCTCCTCATCGGAGAGTAGCTCGTCGGGCTTCTTTTTGTTGACCACCAACTCGTTGGTAAAACCGGTCAAAAGTCCCCGCAAAGTGGTGAGGCGTACCGCGTCTTTCGCTCTCATGGCATCCTTTAATTCTTCTTTGATTTGTTCATGTATTGTCATAGTTTCCATTATAAGGTTCCGGGAGGATTATTCAATGAAAAAGAGGGTAAATAGTGTAGGGTATTGACAAAAACTTAGAATAGTGTATAGTTGATGCAGTATTTCATCAACCAAAAAGGAGCTCTTTTCATGAACATGATGATCGTGAAGCAGTATCTGAAGAATGGTTTCATTGCTGTAATGGCCCTTCTTGTTGTCTCTGTCAGTATGCTTATCGGCGACAAGTTCCAGCCGTTTACTTATCTGGAGCTAACGACGAACTACCTGCATCAGACGGAGGTCAAGAAGACGGTCGTTCACAGCGCGTCTTCCAAGAAGACCACCGTTTCGGCCGCCACCACCACGAAGAAGCAGGCGCAGGCGCCGAAGAAAGATGCACTCTGGGAACACGTCGGGAAGATCGCAGGTGAATATGTGGTGAAGAAGGGAGACACGCTGTGGAGCATTGCGCGAAAGCACAAAGTTCCGCCGCAGAAGCTTCTTTCCGCCAACAATATGACCCGCGACACAAAGCTTTCTCCCGGCCAGCTGATCACCATTCCAAAGAACGGCTAAGAAGCACACCTACCCAAACGGGGCCATACCAATGGCCCCGTTTTTTTGTCTTTGTTTTCACTTCTGTGTATAATGAAAGGCATTAATTGTCATTAAATCTTTTATAATGAATACACTTATCATTGGCATGACCATCGGTCTTATCGGCAAAGTGATCCTTGGTGTCGCGGTCATTCGAGTTCATATGCATATTGCCACGGAACGCAAAGTTGACGATGACGTTATCCGCGCGATTGAACGCGAAAAATATATTACCGCCGCCGCTATTTTTTTCATGATTGCCGGTTATTTTTTGGAGACCGCATATTTCATGGGATTTTTCGCATAGCAAATAACAGAGTATGACATCGCGCGAGATCAGAAATCGATTTCTTTCTTTTTTTGAACGCCGTGGGCATGCAATCATTCCTTCTGCTTCTTTGGTGCCGGAGAATGACCCTTCGGTGCTTTTTACGACTGCCGGCATGCAGCCTTTGGTGCCGTATCTTTTAGGAACGCCTCACCCTAAAGGGAAACGTCTTGCCAATATACAGAAATGCGTCCGTACGCAGGATATAGAGGAAGTAGGCGACAACACGCACGACACGTTCTTTGAAATGCTTGGCAACTGGTCGCTCGGCGATTATTTCAAAAAAGAAGCTATCACATGGAGTTATGAATTTTTGACGTCAAAAGAAGAAGGATTAGGACTTGATCCGCGCCGCCTCTACGTCACCGTATTTGGCGGCAACGAAGAAGTGCCGGAGAAAGACCTTGAGGCGCTTTCCATATGGAAAAGCTTGGGTATTCCCGAAGAGCGGATCTATTTTATGGAAGGGTACGCTAATTGGTGGAGTCCGGGCGACAATGGTCCCTGCGGCCCCGACTCAGAGATGTTTTACGATGTCATCGGTGATCTCAATTTAACATCAAAAGACGCGTTCATTGCGGCAGACGACGCACAGCAGGTGGTTGAAATATGGAATGACGTGTTTATGGAATACGAAAAGAAGGATGGCAAGGTAGTGGGGAAACTTACGAACAAGAATGTGGACACGGGTGCCGGTCTTGAGCG
>JANLHH010000152.1 GCA_024654605.1 Patescibacteria group bacterium
CCCACTGGAAGCAGTAATGGCGATTTGGCATCCCCAAAAGACTCCTATCAAAAAGGCGAAGATGGAGAAAATCCTCCGCACGGTAGCACTCGTAGCAGATTTTGAGCGCCGCGCTCTCTACGCACAACTGCGCGTACCTTACGAAGAACACAAAGCTTTCGTGGAACGGATACAGAAACTCGCGCAAGATGATACTTTCCAAATTGAGCTGGAAGAATAGGTCTTATTTTGGCGTAAACACCGCCTTCTTCTTCTTTTTGGTGTTCGCCGCCTTTAGTAGTTCGGAGTGTTTGCTCCAAAACTTCTCGGCCGACTTTTCCATTTGCAGGAACGGATTGCCGCCGACATGACGGATCGGTTCGGCCTCGTTTTGAGGCGTGTCCATATCACTTTTCGGGGCTTTTGCTTACTGCTTACCAATCACCAATTGTTCCTTCTAATTTTTTCATCATACGTATTTTTACATTAGCTCCTAATACATGGCATTGTACACCATCCTTACATGGGCAGATACACCCTCTCAACCCCTACTCTTGGGTCGGCCATCTCAACATACATCCCATTCCTGTCTTTCGCCACGTTGTGCCAATAGCGGCCTCCGTGTTCGTTGAGCCAGCGTTCTTGCTTGTCGGTTAGTTTGAGTATGGGTCGTTTCATGGCTCAAAAGGGGCCGTCCGATGGGCTAATGTCCTCTTCAGGTTCCTCTTCCGGCTCGGCGGGTTTCACCTGAAACTTCGGGAGTACGTTTTCTTGTAGGTAGGTTTTGAGGAACGAATCACGCTCTATCTTCCACATTTTCTGCTCTTTCTCTGTTGCGTTGTCCCAGTCAATCGGCGGGAAACCGTTTACAGCTTCTTTTTTCTCATCATCCCAGAAGAAGTTTGCTATTTTCTTGTCAAACTCGCCCGTATCTGACTGGTAGAGTGTTATGCCGGAGCGCGTGTCGCCGTCGTCGGTGAACTGATATGGGATGAATTTTACTTCTTTTGCGAGGTCAATTGCCGGCAGCTTTTTGAGAAGGTCGCGACCATCTTTTGATTCTACACCAAATCCCAGTACGGGTATCTTGCCATCTTCGCTCGCATCCAACTCTATCTTCAGTTGCTCCCCGAAATCTGATGGTTCAAAGTAAATATCTGCTATGTAGCCAGAGAGTGCTGTACGGGATATTTCGTGTACTTCCTTGTCGTTCTTGTTTATCCTAGTAATTACTTCATCCTGATTATCGTTATCCTGTGCTTTGCGGCGGAAGCTGCCCTGAAATGTCGCCCAGTACTGCTTGTTGCCGCGCTCGTTATATTCTCTTGATGTCATATTATTCTTCGTTAGACTCACCATTGCTAAATTCTCTAATAATCTTCTTGACATTGAAGCCGTCTGACTTCATTTCTGCGAGAGCTTCATTGTTCTTGTCCGTCATTTTATCACCATTCTTTACGCGGCTAAGTACCCTATTCCAACGCATGACTTTTGGCGTTGCTATCTCGCTGAAATTCCTCGGTTCTTTTAGTCCGTAGAGCTTTTTGAGGTATTTTGAGTATTCCACTTTGAAGTTTTTACTGAATTTCCCCGCGTCTTCGTCAAAGACAATCATATCTTCAAGCGGCGGCTGCTCATCGCGCTTGTAGTAATCGGTCATTGTCTTGATGTATTTTTTGTAGTCTTTTTCTATCGTCTTATCTGCTAAGTACACAGGATACTCAAACATGCGGAGGTCATCGCGGCAGAGATAAATCAGCATACCCGTGTCATAGCGTGATGATTTCAAGTAGTGGAATATCTGCTCTCGGTGGTGCTTTATGCTGCGGTTTTTGCGTTCCATGCTGTCCGCAATGAATGATGAAATGCTTTTCACCTCAAACGGCATTTCGGGCAGTCCTTTGGGATACTGGCGTTTTATTTGGCTCACTATTGCTAGTGCGCCGCGCTTGAATACATCCGGCAAGTCCATCGTTTCTAAGTCCGCTTTTACTTTCTTCAAGTCGGGCTTGCCGCCAGCAATGTAATCTATACGACCTGTCATTTTGAGCAGACCTTTGTACTGGTATTCGCAGCGAATTTGCGCGTGTTTGAGGATGCCCGCTCGCATGAGAATGAGTTTTACAATCCACTCAAATACATCTCCTGCCTCAAACTTACGCAACGCGCGGGCGTTGGGTGGATTGCTTGGCTTCGTCGCTTTCATATCCAAGAACGTATCCACATGGGATTTTGACATATCGGTAGCCCAAAGGTAGTTGCGCTCTTTTGGCTCGCGACGTTCAATCTTGGACATGCTCTTGTTCCATTGCGCGGCAACGCCCCATGTGTGCTTCACTTTTGCAAATCGCTTTGCTTTCAGCGAGCGCATACGTTTCGTTACTCGTGGTACTCGTTTGGTCATACTTCTAAACCCCTAGCAAGGCGTTCCTGAATTAGTGCTTCTAAAAACGGGACAAGGCCATGCGCCACGCCCGAATAGCGGATTTTGAATACGTCTT
>JANLHH010000153.1 GCA_024654605.1 Patescibacteria group bacterium
AACGAAGCGCGAGGAGGTGAATACAGCGTATTCATTGACGAGCGATGAATTGTTTGTAGCCGGAAATTCATCATCGCAGTAGAAAAGGTTATTGCGCAGAGGGTCTGTTAGAAGAAAAATCACTGATTCTTCTTCTCCGTGATGATTTCCAAAAATTTCCTCTCGGTAAGTATGGAAACACCATATTCTTTCGCGTCTCGCAGTTTTGATCCCGGCTCATCACCCAAAACCACGTAATCGGTCTTGGATGAAACGGAATTTGCCACCTTGCCGCCGAGTGCTTTGATCTTTTCTTTTGCTTCATCTCGCGACAAAGAAGAAAGCGTACCGGTAAGTACAAATGTTTTTCCCGTTAATTTTTGCGCATGCCCAACTTTCGCAAACTGGGAAGGTTGAACCTTCACAAAGCGCAGTAATCGGTCAATGAGTTTTTGATTTTGTGTACCACGCATCCAGTCGTACATTGATTTTGCGACAACCTCTCCCACACCCCCGATTGCCTCAAGTTCCGACAGTTCGGCTTTGCGTATGTTCTCAATCGTACCAAAGTGATAAGCGATGAGTTCTGCTGTTTCTTCGCCTACGTGACGAATACCCAATGCGAACAAAAATTTAGGTAATGCAACTGTCTTGCTTGTCTCTATTGCATCTATAAGATTCTGTGCGGATTTTTCCGCGAAACGCTCAAGTAGTTCCAAGTCTCCTTTTTTGAGCTCGTAAATGTCAGCAACATTCGCAATAAGCCCTTCATGCACGAGTTGCTCCACTATTTTTTCTCCCATTCCGTCTATATTCATCCCTTTTTTACTTACGAAATGAATGATGCGTTCTAATTCAACCGCAAAACAATTCTTGTTGGTGCAGTAATGCGCGGCGCTTTTTGTCTTTCCCGCTCCGATAGTTCCTTTCGCAACGGGACTCGCGCAAATGGGGCACCGTGTTGGCATGTGGAATTTCTTTTCTTTCCCCGTTCGCAGATCTTTCAAGACCTCCACCACATCGGGAATCACATCTCCCGCTTTTTGTATGACCACGGTGTCACCGATACGGATATCAAGGCGCTTAATCTCGTCTTCATTATGCAGTGTCGCGCGGCTCACGGTGGAACCGGCAACGCGGACAGGAGAAAGATGCGCAACAGGGGTCAGCGCACCCGTGCGTCCCACCTGCACCACGATATCCTCCACTTTGGTGGTCGTCTGCTGTGCGGGAAACTTATAGGCAATGCCGAAACGCGGCGCTTTGGCGGTATATCCAAGGGCTTCCTGTACTTTTCGTGAATTAATTTTTATCACGATGCCGTCAATGCCGTACTCCTCTTTTTCTTTCTTTTTCGCCCACTCCCGATAAAATGCTTCCACTTCATTAATTGTCTTAGTAAGCCGTTCTTCTCGGTTCACCTTAAAACCAAGGGTTTTAAGCAGTTCCAGTTCCTCGCTTTGCGTTTTAGGCAGAGTGCCCTCTATCTCGTCAATGTCGTACATGAAGCTGTCCAGCTTGCGAGTGGCAACCACTTGAGGATTAAGCTGTCTTAAAGAACCCGCGGCGGCATTGCGCGCGTTGGCAAATGGTTCCTCTCCCTGCTTGTTTCTTTCTTTATTAATACGAAGAAGTTCATGTTCGCTCATCCACGCTTCTCCCACTACTACGAGTGAAACCGGCTTTTCCAGCACCAAGGGAATACTCCGTATGGTGCGAAGGTTCTCGGTGACATCTTCTCCAACGACTCCATCTCCCCGCGTGGCCCCCCTTTTAAATTCTCCTCTTTCATACGTCAGCACGATCTTGAGTCCGTCAATCTTAAGTTCGCATACATATTCAATTGGTTCGCTCTTCACACGCGAATCTTTTGAAACGGCATTCTTCACGCGCAGGTCCCATTTCTGCAACTCCTCAAAATCAAAAACATTATCAAAAGACCATTGGCGCACTTGGTGTGTTGTTTTCCGAAAACCCGCTACCGGTTTTCCGCCGATACGCTCGGTAGGGCTTGTGGGAGAAAAGAATTCCGGATTCGCCTCTTCAAGCTTTTTGAGTTCAGTAAGGAGCGCATCATACGCTTCATCGCTCAGCTCCGGCCGATCGAGAACGTAATATAAATAATCGTGATGGCGCAAAAGCCCTCGCAACTTTTCTATGCGTTCTTTAATTTCTTTCTTAGACATAATACATCCTCTTGTCGCGAGACAACCACCACTTAGTAACTAACGCGAAGCCCTCTTTCAACACGCCGCGGATTCCCCGTGTCGCACGTGTTAAAACCGCGAGAATCAATACGCGTTGTACCGGCATCTTTTGTGACCGACACAGTAGCGCAGGAACCATTCGCAAAGTTCATATCAAAAACCGTCGTAACCGCGGATCCGTTTTGGGTGGGAGTGCCCCATCCAAGGGTCGCATCCCATCCTGTTGCCGGATCCGTAATGTCTGCGCCGTTGCAGTTCACACCACTCCCTTGTGGCAAGACATTGTCGGTAGAACTTGCAAAAGCACTCTCGGATAGCGCCGGATGCCGGATATCCCAATACAGCGCGCATTCACCTCCGGTGTCAGCGGCATAAAAAGCAAACTGTGACTCTCTCCCGGAAGAAGAGAGGACAAGCTCTTTTAAGGCATTGCTGAAAATAGCAAGACCAATGGAAAGAAGGATACCGGAAATAAGAACCGCAAGCGAAAGGACAAAACCCTGATTCGTTTTTAACGGGTAGTGGACAGTGAGTAGTCTTTCCCTTGTTGTTTTCTGTTCTCGGTTCATAATTCGTATTTCGTCATCGCGCTTTCTTTATTACCAATCAAGAAAATTCTCCTGAATGGTGAATGATTTACTTAGTGGACCGCTATTCCACGAAATTGCCACAGAAACACTGAACTCTGAAGAATTCACCGTTGTTGCGTGAATAGTTCTGGTAAATCTCGTACTTTCCCAATTTGCACCGGTCGTGTAAGAGTAGAGCCCGTCTGTGGTGTGTCGGGTAAGCACTGAACATCCTTCTGCCGGACACACAGAAAAAGCCCCTGTGAGCGGATCCACAATGCACCCATTAACATCAAAACATGCTTCAAGGCCGAGAGTCCAGTTGCTTTCTCCAGCGAGTGAATTATTGTCGCGATGATTACGGATAAGCTCGGTTGCTTCTTGAGCGAGATAAAATGCCGTTATCTGATCACGCGCGAATATCGCGGAGATAAGACTTCGTGAAGCTATGGTAAGAGGACCTGTCACCGAAAGCAAGAGGATGGAAATAGCGACCAGTGTTTCCACTAGGGTAAACCCGCGGTGAGTCTTCAAGTCTTTGGTATGGTAGATTTTTTGTGTGCGCATAAAGATTAGTGTACGGCTTTCTATGATTCAATCTGTCTTTGGGAGACTGTGGTTTGAATACTGAAACTCGTTTTTGTTTTCTCTTTCAGTCCCGCCACTCCTCTTGCGGTAATAATAATACGCGGCTGTTTACCATCCGCGCCGACACCGGCCACATAAAACGTCAATCCTTCAACCTGCACTTCTGCCGAAGTAATACCTCTGAAAACCCCTCCGTCCTTTTGAACCATAATACTTTGAGTGCTCGCGTCGTATTTATAGGTTACCGCCACATTTCTTTGATCAATAAAAGAAAATTCTGTTCCTCCGTTGACGCAATTACCGCCACCCGCACATGCATAGTCGGTACCCGTGCGTATACTGCGCGACATGCTCTCTATGGCAAAATTAAGGTTATCCATAACTGATCGGAGTGAATTTGCTTTTCTGCTCGCGTCTGAAATTGCGAGCAACGCACCGATGCTCACAAATATCACGATAGTGAACAAGGACACTGCGACAATCATCTCAATAAGAGTAAAGCCGCCCTGGGTTGATGGTTGGCGCTTGGCAGTTCTCAGATTTTTGCGTTGTTCTAAATCTTTCATTTTTATTTTTACCTTTCCGTTCCGTGATTTCTCAAAAAATTACTCAACGGAGATCTGCCCCGTTGTCCATATCACAACCATCTTCGTGTCCCCCCGGGGAGAAATGACGACGACCTCGGCGTCTGAAAACGTGCGGTAATCTCCCTCTGTTTCACTATACCCCACAATGTTCGCGTCCGGATCGGGTCTGCGAAATCCCACGTGCAGCGATGAAAGACTACAGTCGGCGGCTCCCGGGTTTTCTATCGTACCTCCTGTTGTCTTAAGATTACCGCAGAGTAAATAAATATGCTCGGCGCTTCGTATGGTAGATTCTTGC
>JANLHH010000082.1 GCA_024654605.1 Patescibacteria group bacterium
CACTACGAGATATCAAAAGGAAAAGAACGGGTCGTTGACGAGATCAGGAAGTTGGCAAAAAAGGCAACCGAGGTGTATCTCGCGACCGACCCCGATCGCGAAGGCGAAGCGATCGCTTATCACGTCGCGCAGGCAGCGGATATCAAAAAACCAAAAAGAATCGTCTTTAACGAAATTACGGAGAGTGCCGTCAAAGAAGCCATCAAGCATCCACGCGAGATTGATGAACATCTCTTGAAGGCGCAAGAAGCGCGGCGTGTGCTTGACCGCCTTTTTGGGTACGACCTCTCCGGCCTCATCTGGAAAAAAGTACGCTACGGCCTTTCGGCAGGCCGCGTCCAATCGCCCGCGTTGCGCATCATTATGGAGCGCGAGCGCGAGATCAGGGCTTTTAACCCGGAAACATACTGGGTGATCACTGCGGACGTGAAGAAAGGAGACGTACCGTTCGCGCTCATTTGCTCAGAAGAACCTCGTGATAAAAAAGAGGTGGAACGCATCCTTTTGGAGGGCAGAGGCAACCTCTGGGCCGTTACTGAAATAAAAGAGACTGAACAAAAGCGCTCTCCCCGCCCGCCGTTCATTACCTCAACACTCCAGCAGACAGCGAGTTCACGCTTGGGATTTGCGCCTTCCAAAACCATGGGAATCGCGCAAAAGCTCTATGAAGCCGGCCTTATTACCTATATGCGTACGGACAGCCCAGCCCTTTCCAAGGATGCGGAAAAACAAATTGCCGCATACATAAAAAAAGAATACGGTGCGGAGTTTGCCTTGCCGCGTACCTATAAAACGACAAGTAAATCGGCACAGGAAGCGCATGAAGCGATCCGGCCAACCAGTATCAATAAAGAAACGGCGGGAGGAAATGAGGAACAAAAAAAACTCTACCGTCTCATCTGGGCTCGCGCGGTCGCGTCTCAAATGGTGGACGCAAGACTACTCAAGACGAGAATCGTCGCCAATATTGCTCCAAAGACAATCCCCGACTTTGCTCTCAACGGTTCTCGGGTCATTTTTGACGGCTGGCTGAAAGCGGATCCGACAGCGCGAGGGGAAGACGTGGAAGTACCAAAACTCTCCGAAGGCGACGCGCTTGAGCTCCTCTCCCTCAACTCGGAAGAAAAAGAAACACAGCCGCCGGGACGCTATACGGAAGCGGGGCTCGTCAAAGAACTTGAGAAGCGCGGTATCGGAAGGCCTTCTACCTACGCAAGCATCATTAAGACGATACAGGACCGCGGATATGTCGCGCGCGAAGGACGCACGCTCTTCCCCACCGATACCGGCGACGTCGTGAGTTCCTTTTTGGAAACACATTTTGAAAAATACATCAGCGACTCTTTTACGTCAGAGATGGAGAATGAGCTCGACGAGATCGCCAATGGAAAGGGAAAATATCTAAAAACGTTAAAGGACTTTTATGGGCCATTTAGTAAGGACGTATCATCAAAAGAAAAAATGGAAAAAATAACCACACTTGGAGACGCAGACCCGAAGATCACCTGTCCGAAATGCAAAGCACGCATGGTCATCAAACTTGGGAAAGCGGGGAAGTTTCTTTCTTGCTCAAAATTCCCTGAATGTATCGGTGCGCGCACCATTGACGGTCTTGAACTTGAAGGACCGAAAGAGACCGGGGAGACATGTCCTGATTGCGGCGGAAAATTACTGGAACGCGACGGCCGATTCGGGCGATTTGTGGCATGCGGCAATTATCCGAAGTGCAAATTTATCAAGAAAAGCGAGGAGGAGGAAGCGAAAGGAAAAACCGGCGTTGCTTGTCCGATGTGCAAAGAGGGAGAAATGATTGCGCGTCGCGGACGCTTTGGAGAATTTTTCAGCTGCTCAAATTATCCAAAATGCAAAAACGCCATTAAGGCAAAACCGACCGGGAAAATCTGCGAACTCTGCGGATCGCTTGAGATGGCAGGAACAAAAACTATTCCCGAACGATGCAGTAATAAAAGTTGCCCCAACCACAATCCGCACAAACTGGAGAAAAAATAATTCTCGGCGCGCATAAAAAAACAGCTTGATCAATGATCAAGCTGTTTTGTATGAAATATTGCTACCGTACCTCTTTAATAAGTTCGCGCGCAACGACCATCTGACCTCCGCATTCTTTACATACATAAGGTATGTCATCAAAATTAACGATGGAAGAGAAACAGTCTTCGCAGGCAAACATATTGTTACGCTCATCGTCGCCGAAGCGATCGTAAAACGTAATAAACGTGAAGGCTTTTTCACACGCCATAATGCTGGATAACACAGCCTCAAGA
>JANLHH010000164.1 GCA_024654605.1 Patescibacteria group bacterium
CTGCTGCGATTGACCACTCCGCCACCGACGCAAACGCCACTTCCTTTTTAAAGAAGTGGCGTTATTGTAACCCAAAAATACGTTTTCTACAACTTACGCCGTCGTCTTTTCTTTTTTTGTGTTTTCCAAACCCCGCGCTTTTCTTTTCGCTGGAAGGCTCTTCCCTTTTCTCACTGCGGTAATAACAAGCTCACCGTCCTTCTCATCCACCGAGACGGCACCGCCGTTTGAAACACCGGAAGTGACCATGAGATTGGCAACTTGCGTAAGGATCTTGTCTTGGATCAAACGCTTCAGTGGTCGCGCGCCATATTGAGGGTTATATCCCTTTTTCGCCAAATGAGTGAGCACTTTATCGGTCACTTCCAATTCAATCTCTTTTCCGGCGAGTCGTTTGCGCACGATGTCAATCTGCACATCAACAATGTTTCGAATTGCTTCAGGAGAAAGAATATCAAACATGACAATCTCATCCAGACGATTAAGAAATTCCGGTCTGAAATGTTCCTTGAGACTGCTCATCACTTTCTCTTTGGCTTCCGTATAGTCGTCCTTGGCGTCACCACTCCCGAATCCGACGGTTTGCATTTTATCAATATGCTCAGCGCCAACGTTTGAGGTTAAAATAATGATGGTGTTCTTGAAATTAATAACCCTTCCTTTGGCGTCAGTCAAACGTCCGTCATCAAGCACCTGCAATAAGACATTGAACACTTCGGGGTGCGCTTTTTCAACTTCGTCAAAAAGCACCACGGAGTACGGTCTGTGACGTACCATTTCTGTGAGTTGTCCTGCCTCTTCGTGTCCCACATATCCAGGCGGTGAACCGATCAGTTTGGAAACTGAGTGCCGTTCCATGTATTCGGACATATCTACTCGAATGAGCGCCTTATCATCATCAAACATGAACTTTGCCAATGTTTTGGTCAGCTCGGTTTTGCCGACACCGGTCGGACCCAAAAAGATGAATGAGCCGATCGGTCTGTTCGGGTCGGCAATGCCCACCCGAGAGCGCTTCACCGCATCAGATACTTTCCGTACGGCTTCATCTTGCCCGATTACTCGCTTCTTGAGCTCTTCCTCCATTCGAGAAAGTTTTTCCACTTCTTCCTCAAGCATGCGTGATACCGGCACACCCGTCCACCTGGCCACCACAGCGGCAATATCTTCTCCGGTTACCTCTTCTTTAAGTATTCTTCGTTTCTTTTGTAATTTCTTCAAGCGATTAAGCTTCCCTTTTAAAGCTTTTTCCAGAGTGGGAATTTGTCCATATAAAATCTCCGCAGCCGTTCCCAAGTCGGCGCGAACTTCCGCTTTTTGCGCATCAAGGCGAAGTGTTTCCATTTGCTTCTTGAATTGCTTGATTTCATTCAAAAGCATTTTCTCATTCTGCCACTTAAGCTCGAGCTCTTTTGTTTTTTCTCGCAAGTTGGCAATTTCTTTGTCAATGACACGAATACGGCTCCTCGCTTTGGCGCCCGCCCTGTCGGTCGGAACCGCTTCTTTCTTCAGCGCCTCCTTTTCCACCTCCAGCCGCATAATGGCACGGTGAGCATCTTCAAGGACGGGGGGCTTGTTCTCAAGCGAAATGCGCAGTGAAGACGCCGCCTCATCGATCAGGTCAACCGCTTTGTCGGGCAAGAACCGGCTGGTAATATACCGACTGCTTAAAGTTACCGCCGCGACAATAGCATCATCGGTGATGCGTACGCCGTGATAGATCTCATATTTTTCTTTCAGTCCGCGCAAAATAGCCGTTGCGTCTTCCAACGACGGTTCATCAACATAGATCGGCTGGAAACGCCGTGCTAATGCGGGGTCCTTCTCAATGTATCGTTGATATTCTTTAATGGTTGTGGCACCGATCGCGCGTAACTCACCTCGCGCAAGAGCGGGCTTGAGCATGTTGGAAAGGTCCATTTGCCCTTCGGCCGCGCCGGCACCAACAATCGTGTGGATCTCATCTATAAAAAGAATTATCTTTCCTTCGGCGCGCTCAATCTCCTTCAAGATATTCTTCAAGCGTTCTTCAAATTCTCCGCGGTATTTGGTGCCGGCAACAAGCGAACCCAGATCAAGAGAAACGATCTCTTTATCTTTCAAAGATTCTGGGACATCACCTTTACCCACGCGCACCGCGAGACCTTCCGCGATCGCGGTTTTTCCCACACCCGCCTCACCAATTAAAATAGGATTATTTTTGGTGCGCCGAGAGAGGATCTCCATCGCCCGTCTAATTTCATTATCGCGCCCAATCACCGGATCAAGCTTGTCTTCCGCCGCGAGTTTAGTGAGATTTCTGGTATATTTCGCAAGTGCGCGGAATTTTTTTGGCGCGGTTGCTTCCGTAATATTTGAGTTGCGCAGTTCTTCAAGTACCTTCAATACCGCGTCTTTATCAACACGGAAACGCGCTATGATCTCTTTTGCTTCGCTTGATACATTAAGTACTGCGATGAAAAGATGTTCAGTTGAGACAAATTCGTCTTTAAGGCTTTGTGACACGCGCACCGAATCTTCAAGTATACGCGCAAGTTCGGGTGTCAGATATATCTGATACGAAGGCGAGAGAGTATTCTGCGAATCAGCAGATTCAATTGTTTCCAACAAGGAGTCGGTAAGCAATATAGTATCCACCTCAAGCTTATCTAAGATTGAAATTACTATTGATTCTTCTTGTAAAAGAAGTGCGGTCAGCAAGTGCACTGGACTCACGTGGTTTTGTCCGCGTTCGATCGCCAATTCGTGCGCGCGGCGAATTGCTTCTTTTGCTTTAGTTGTGAAATGATTCATTGGAGGCATAATAGTTGTGTGTATTTAAGAATATTATCTCGCTACGTAGCGACGGTAATTCTCGTAACTATTTAATACCACTATTTTTCTGTAAAGTCAAATAGGGACGGCTCCGGAGATGTTTTTTATTCCCCTGTATCGTTTTTTGACTGCTCTGCAAGCGTCATGATGAGCGCTTTGATCATATTGGCAGGCACTGCGAAAGAGAAATCTTCTCGTACTATATTCATTCCCACCACTTTTCCGTCCGTATCAAAGAGCATACTGCCGGAATCCTTTGAAGCAAGAGCGATATTGGTGTTAATCGCGCTTAAATAGGTTAACTCTTCCGTCTCCCCTTCAGTTACATTGTCACCGAGCTTGGGAATAATATCTGTTTTCATATCAAGACGCGAGATGATCCCAGTCAGTATGCGAAGATTATCCGTCCCACCGAGAGTAACAACGACTTCTCCAAGTTTCACCTTATCAGAGTTTGCCAGATTTACGTGAGTAATTTCTTTCTCACCTCGCAATAGTGTGAGTAGTACGATACCTTTCGCTTCGTCTCGTATCGCGAGGTGCACGGGAAGAATGGTTCCATCTGAAAGCGTCGCCACTAAACTTTCCTTGTCAGCCACTAGCGTATTGTCCGCTACAATGAGCCCGTCTTCCGAAACGATAAACCCTTCCGCGACAAACGCACCCTCTTTTAACACACCTTCTTGCTCTCCTTCTTTCTTTTCTTCAGCGACAGCAAGGGAGAGGTAGACATGACTCTGTTTATTATTCTCAACGGCATTTGCGATAAGATCTTCTTCTTTGACCACCACGGTCTTAACCACGGTTGCTCCTTGGGTTTTTTCGGGAACAACTCGTTCTATGGTTGTTTGCACCACCTTGCTGATCGTGTTGGTAACACCGGGAGGAGCCTGATCCATAAGTGTCACCGTCGTGATGCCTGTTGCGATAGACGTAATAAAACTAACAAAAAGAGTCAGCAATATGATTTGTGTTTTTGTCAGTTTTTCCAGTTCCATTAATTCCTATAATACAGGAAAAGAAAAAGGGGGGCAAGAAAATCTACAGTTTTTCTTATCTTATCTTGCGAGCCGTCTCTCTACTTCAGTCCAATCAAGCGCATTCATGAACGCATCAATGTAGGAAGCGCGATTAAGTCCGTAATCAAGGACGAACGCATGTTCAAATACATCCATCACGAGTAACGGCTTTACTCCTGCCAAATGTCCCCCATCATGTTCGTTGATCCAGACATTGAACAATCTGCCGTCTTCTTTGTCGCACGCAAGCACGGCCCATCCTATTCCGCGCATCGTTCCTGTACCCTTAAAATCTTTTTTCCAATTTTCGTACGAACCGAATCTTTCGGCAATTTTTTTATACACGCTGCTCTCCGTGTCTATGACACCCCCGTCCTTTTTCATATTTTCAAAATAAAGCTCGTGGAGCCGCATGCCGTTCCACTCCCAACCGAATCTGCGTTTCAGTTCCGCATACTCGGG
>JANLHH010000169.1 GCA_024654605.1 Patescibacteria group bacterium
AAGAAAAAGGCATATGAGCTCGGTAAAGGCGCTCGGTAGTAAAACTCTTTACATAAATCCCGCGCTAGCGGGATTTATTCTTTTGCTGTTTGTTGGTACAGTTCCGAAGAAAGCGACCAAAATACAAAAAAAGTAAGAGGCCCTGATTTTAACGCAGGGCCTCTTTAGTAAAATGATGACCATGACTAGCTATTTCAGGAACTCACTGAATCTTTTTGTGGTGGCTCGTATACTATCATCATCAATAGCATTCCCTCTTTTTCTTTGTATCCTCCGGAAGTTGTGAGCGACATCTGGAATCGTCATGACCACTACATTCACCCCTTCTTCTTCGAATCTCCATATAAAATTTCTGTAATACTCCTGTATGTACAGAGGAATAGGTGGATCATCATGCTCGAAAAAGCAAAGAAGTAAAGAAGTGTCACCTCCCAGAAATTTTTTTAGTTTTAGAAAGATAGGCGAGTTTGCGACATTCCAAGGTTCACGGAGAAGCTCCGTGAATTTTTTACCATACGGCACAGTCTCGACCTCTTTCGGATATGCGGCCGGAGAAAGCAGTAAAAGTTTTGAAATTTTGTGTCCTTGCCCTTCAATCTGTTCAATGGCGTTTATCGCCATATACGCTCCAGAACTCGAACCGATTAACACATAATCTGAGAAGTGAAATTGCTTACCGAAGTAATCAACAAGCTCCGCAAGTGTTTTCGTTCTTGATGAAAGCGTCTCTTTGTGCCAATCACCGCTTGAGCCCCCTGTAGCGGGCTGGTTATATAAGAGGCTACTTACGCCAGACGCTTGCAGTACGAGCGCAAGGTGTCCGTATAGTTTGTTTATCAGTGGGAGCTTCACTCGCCTTTCAATTTCTCGTGGTATTCCGCCAATCATTGTAACAAGGCGACCACCCTTCAAACCTTCCGTGAGGGCGTATCTGATCTTTTTTCCGTTTATCGCGACTGATTCAATGTGAAACTTGCCGGTACTGAGCCACTCCGCTTCAGATTCTGGCAATTGAGCTTTCTTTGATGGCATTTTGACCTCTCTAGATGTGAGTGTGCTGGTTTTATGGTAAAGTTATTTAACAACTTTTACTTACTTTCTTCGGCAATCTGAAAGTAAGATAACACAGGATTTACATAAGTCAATTTTTTAACAAAGATGGAAGAACAAATCAAATGCGGGCCAAAGGTGCTTAATGCACACATAGTAGATTCTGGGCAACCTAAATTTTGCGTATTATTTCTTTCAGGTGGCGATATTAAGTTAGGCAAAGAGCGTTATTACGAATGGCAGAAAAACTTAAAATCTTTTGGTGTCAGTTCTGCGAGCTTCGATTACTCTGGAGTAAATGGCTCCGGTGATCTGCTTGAAAAAAGTTCTCTCGAATCAAGAATCGAAGAAGGGGTTTGCGTGACAGAATGGATGAAAAACCAAATCCACACTGAACTCTATATGCTTTACGGAGTGAGTATGGGTGGCTACATAGCTCTCGGTTTGACTGCAAAGAAACCAAATGTGTTTAAAAAACTGATTCTCCATACACCTGCCGCTTATTCTTCAAAATCTCATGATGTGCCTTTTGGAGAACAGTTTACGGAAGAAATAAGAAAAAAGAACAGTTGGGAAGACTCCCTTTCATTTGGTTGGTTGAAGGAATATGACAAACCAACTTTACTTATAGAAGCAGAGAATGACGAAGTAGTACCGACACAAGTCATTGAAAAATACAGAGCAATAAAAAGAGAAGACAAAGATTTTAAAACCTTTCTTTTAAAAGGTGCTCCTCATAATCCATGGGGAAATGCCCCCAAAGATGTCCGATTCAGAAATGAAGTATACGACACACTGGTAGATTTTATTGCTCAAGTCAAGGAAAGATAATAAGACTATTTAACGACAGTGTCTTGTTGAGAAGTGTACGAAGTGGGCTTTCGTGTAGTATAGTAGTGCCTATGTCGCTTTCTATTGGAATTGTAGGATTACCGAACGTTGGAAAATCAACTCTTTTCAACGCGCTTACCCAAAAAGCGGTTCCCGCGGAGAATTATCCATTCTGCACCATTGACCCGTCAGTCGGTGTTGTTGCCGTGCCGGATGA
>JANLHH010000170.1 GCA_024654605.1 Patescibacteria group bacterium
GTATTTCCCCAGCTTCGGTACTTCTCTCACGACAATCAGCTCTACTGATACGATGTCTAGCTTTCCCACGACATACAACGCCAACCTGACGGCGATAAACAATGGGAAGCTGGAAGCATCCGACTACTTTGCAACAACTACTCACGCAACAATAACTTCAATACCACAGCTTACTTCAATCGGTACGCAAACAAACTTTACGTCTACATACGCTAGTTCAACGCAGCTTTCATTATCCGGCTTGTCATGGTTCACGGGACTCGCCTCTTTTGATAACTCAACGTCTACTCTGGGGACGCTTACAACTGGCTGGGCGACGAACTTCTACCCGACATACGCTTCTTCGACTGCGCTGACAGCGACGACTCTTTATTCTACGGATAGTACATTGACTGCCGCATCAACAACAAACACCAGCGCATCACAGAGTCTTTTCGTTGCTGAAAAGCGCGTCATTGGTGACCGCTTTCTCACACAAACGTACGCGACTTCTTCCGTAGCGGGATGGACTTCGACAACCACTTTGCCATCTTTAGTGATTCCAGTTGACATGACCCTAAACAGTACACAGTGTGTAACGGACACGGGAACCCTGAATGTGCAATATCAGTATGCTTCAACATTTCCGGCGATGCTCAATGCTTCTACCACAAAAGGAACTTTTACGTTCTCATCTAACAATACCCCCTCTGCATCCGATTCGTTTTCAATTTCATTCGGTACGCCTGCAAGTTCACCAACTGAAATAAGCTGTACAGCTCGCTTTGTACCAACAGGGACATGAAAAATCTTACTACGACAATTGCTATTGTGGCGTTACTCGCTCCTTCGTTGGCAAGCGCGGCAATTGCCTATGATACTTCTGGCGAGGGCTTTGCGGAATCGGCGGCAAGCATAACGATTTCTACAATGAATATCGCTGTCGGGGCTACCGCACTTGTTTGTGCTGTTGGAACCAACGGGGGCGGGACTATTTCTTCCGTGACCGCGAACGGGACATCTCTTGATTATATTACTGATATACAGGGAGACGGTACGAATGGTCGCATCTGGCTTTACGGACTTGCGTCGCCCGATAGTGGAACGCACGATATTGTTGCTAACTTTAGCGTAACAGCTGGTTTGCAAGAATTGCTCTGTGCTTCATATTCTGGGACAGATGTCACCACACCCTTCGGAGCTAACAAGGCGCAAAAGAAAAGTGATACGAGTTCAAGTTACACACTCTCATTGACTACGACCAAAAACAATTCTTGGTCTGTTTTTATTGGTGATGCTTCAGGAGGTGCACCAGCTGCAGCAGGGACTGGACTTACGCAACGACAGATAGGGACTACTACCACGCGCTTTTTACTTGCGGATAGTGGCAGTGCAATCTCCCCGCCACAGTCTTACGGCATGACCATGACCTATACTTCCTCTTTGAGCGACAGAGAAGAACTCGCGGTGGAGCTTAGACTTCCATCATCACCTTCTGATTCTGGATACTATTCACAAGTTTGGTGGTAATTATGTCAAGAGAAGAAACAATTGTCATAGACCAGTTTGACGGGGGAATGGAGAATGACCCATATAACCCGTCAACAAATAAAGCGCGTATCACACGCAA
>JANLHH010000175.1 GCA_024654605.1 Patescibacteria group bacterium
CTTATTTTCTCTATGCGCCATGCGAAAAACCGATCACGTACACGCTTGGTTCGTTCGATGACAGATTTGGCCTCTCCCGAGAAGCTTTCTTAAGCGCGATTGAAGAAGCCGAGGCTGTATGGGAGAAACCGATCGGAAAAGAACTTTTTACGTATGAAGAGTCTGGAAAGCTAAAAGTAAACCTCATCTACGATTATCGTCAGCAGGCGACCAACAAATTAGAAGGTCTTGGTATTGTGGTAAAGGAAAACAGAGCTTCCTATGATGAGTTGAAAGCAAAATATGAAGCGCTCAGCAGGGAATATACTCGAGCAAAAGCAGATTACGATGTGCGCGTAGCTTCATTCACAGAAAAGAAAGATTCTTACGATCAAGAAGTACAGTATTGGAATAAGAAAGGCGGGGCTCCGAAAAAAGAATATGAACAGCTTCAAGAGGAAAAAACGGCACTGCAAACAGAGCTGGCGGAAATACAGAGACTTGAAGTGAGTCTCCATGAAGATGTGGAAAATATCAATTCGTTGGTGGTAGTACTCAATCGCTTGGTAATTTCGCTTAATTTAAGCGTGGAAAAGTACAACGAGATTGGCGCATCGCGCGGTGAAGAATTTACCGAAGGAGACTATCAAGAGAGCGGCGGCAAGCAGGAGATAAATATTTACGAATTTAGCAACCGCGATAAATTGGTGCGAGTTTTAGCACACGAGTTTGGCCATGCGCTCGGACTTCAACACGTAGAGAATCCGCAAGCTATCATGTACAGGCTTAATACAAGCACGAACGAAAAATTGACAGATGATGATCTGAAAGAACTCAAGGCGCGTTGCGCTATCAAATAGTGATGAAAAAATGTGGGAAATGGAGTCATGCGCGTTCTTGACTTCCGCAAATACGGGGAACATAGTGTATATGACTATGTAGCGTATATTGCCGGGTGACGCTCGGAATGGATGATGCAGAATACTCACATATTCTAGAGCGCCAAGGTCGAATCGACATGCAGAGCATAGCCGATTATTAGACTAGCTTGTTTGAATAATTAAAAAATATGATGTATGGATTTGGTCCAGCAATGGCAGGGTTTGGAATCCTAGGTGGTCTCGTGTGGCTTGTCGTGTTTATTGATCTCGTACTTGTCGGTGTCTGGCTGTGGAAGCAAATTTCCAAGAATTAACAGGAAATTCATGTTTACCGACAGGGAAGATGCCGGGCGGCAACTCGCAAAGAAACTGCAGCAATATCGCGGGAAAAACGCGGTTGTTTTAGCATTGCCGCGCGGCGGAGTTGTTACCGGCTATGAAATTGCCACGGCGCTTAAACTCCCGCTTGATATTATCGCGGTGCGCAAGATAGGCCACCCCTCTTCCCCTGAATATGCGATCGGAGCGGTTGATGAGAAGGGGACTACGATTCTGAACGAA
>JANLHH010000089.1 GCA_024654605.1 Patescibacteria group bacterium
CGAATTGAACGACGTAAAATCTAACCCGAGACCTCTTCGTTGTCCAAAATAAGAATCTAACCTTGTAAGGGTAGAAGGATCCGTGAAAGGTGGTGCATATGCAAAAACATATGAGCCTGCCATCACGTCGAGAATATCTCAAACGGTTAAAGCCTCGGTATCTAAAAGCATCCATAGAAAAGAAGACTATGTTGCTCGATGAGTGTTGCAAGATGACAGGACTCAATCGTAAGTACCTCATCGTTGTTCTGAGTGCCGCAACAGATCTTGAGTACAAGTCAACCCGTCAACGCAAAGCTCGCAAAGAGATCTACGACAAACGGTTTGTCGTCGTTCTTAAAAAGATTTGGGAGATTATGGACTACCCATGTGGCGCAAGACTGAAACCGGTTCTCTCAGAGATGGTTGAGAAACTTGTCGCATTCAAAGAGTTGACCGTCTCGCAGGAGATGGAGAAAAAGCTCATAGACGTGTCACGTTCAACAATCGATGCGAAGCTGAAACGTTCACGTGTCGAAATCCGTCGACGCATTCAAGGAACCACTAAGCCTGGGTCTCTACTCAAACACCAGATTCCCATCCGCACCTCCAGCTGGGAAGAGTCACGTCCAGGATTCTGTGAGCTCGACACCGTGGCTCATTGTGGAGATTCCGCTGCGGGCGAATTCGCCAATACCTTGGATGTAACAGACATTCTGACAGGTTGGACGGAACAGGAGGTGTTTCTTGGTAAAGCCCAAAAACGGGTTATTGCAGGCTTGTCTTCTATCAAAGAACGTTTACCCTTTCCTTTGCTTGGAATAGATCCAGATAATGGATCCGAGTTCATCAACTGGCAGATGTATCGGTTTTGTACAGACGCGCACGTTGAATTTACTCGTGGTCGGCCGTACAAGAAAAATGACAATGCACACATCGAACAAAAAAACTGGACACATGTCCGCCAGGTCTATGGATACGAAAGAATCGAGGAACAAGAAATAGTAGATCTCATGAACGATCTAAACAGAAATGAACTTCGTCTCTATAAGAATTTCTTTCAACCAACAATGAAGCTCATCGACAAGAAACGTGTCGGGCTTCACAAGGAAAAAATAAAACGCATCTATGACGTTCCCAAAACTCCGTACCAACGTGTCCTTCTGTGCGATGTAATTTCACCTGAAACTAAACAAGCACTCACAACACTCTATGTCACATTGAACCCTGCGTACTTGAAACGAACGATTCTGAAAAAACTTGCTGTCATTAAAAAACGCAACACTATTTTACGGAAGACATCCAAGCATCAGGGTTAGATTATTAAATTGGATAACGATACTCTAAAAGCTAGCCCGGGTTAGATTATTAAATCGGTTGACACG
>JANLHH010000178.1 GCA_024654605.1 Patescibacteria group bacterium
CGCAATCAGTTTGCCGGGTTCGGTCGCGTCATACTCCGAATCCGTATCATAGTACTCTTCGCAGTATTGGCACTCGGTTTCATAATTATCCTGGTGGCAGTCGTCACAGATAATGTATTCACCAGTCGGATCGTTGCGCTCCGGATCGGCCAATTCTTCTGCCGTGAGTTCGTTGCCGCAGTACCCGCACTCGACAGGTTTCATGGGTTACTCCTTTCCTGAACTGTGTTTAAACGCCGAAATTCCGTGCGAAATTTCTTCGCTGTAACTTTCTACGTCTGCGTCGAGATAATCAGTTCTTGCCCCTGAATTCAAAGTCTGGACGGGGTTTCAATCGTAACCGTTGCGGTCGTCCTCGTCAGAACCGACTTTGAAACAGCCAAACAGCACAACGATCAAGATCGCGGCGGGTATCAGCAGAAGCCAGAGCATTATTCTCCGCTCCTTTCCGGCACTTCGTTTTAATTCCCCACGGCGGCGAGTGAATACGCCACCAACCTTTTCTTGAGAAACGTTTCCTCCCGCAACTTCTCGGCGGCCCGGCCTTCACGGATGTCGGCCACTTGGTATGTGATCGTCCCGGCGTCCCGCTTCATCACATCAACGATAAGAATGTCCGGGCGGTCTGAAACGAATACCACGATGTCGCCCCGTTGTAGATCGCGGGCCCGCTTTTGTCTGAACCAGCCCTTGTTCGGAACATGGACTTCCGGCGCGGGGCGCTTGGTCATTGGTTCCCCCGTTAAAAGAATGAAAGTTGTTGCGGTTTCTGCGGAGAACCGCACGGAATGCAATGCCAAGAACTATCATTTGGATCGAACCAGCCAAGTTCCGTTATCTCTCGGTTGCAACTAGCGCAAGAGACGGGAAACAATGGTTTGCTTTGGAAAGCAATGCCCCTGGATTCGGGTTCGTCATCGAACAACGTTCAGCCCTCGATTTCGGCCTGTGAATTTTTTATTGCCCGGAATGCGTATTCATAGACATCGGCGTGTTTTGTGGCAAAAACATAGATCGGGCGATATAATTCAGCCAGAGCATAATCAAATGCCGTTTTGTCGAGCATTTTGCTTCTGAACGATTCAACGTCTCTCGTGCTGGACTGGAAAAGAAACCAGTGTAACCCGCCATCGGTGATTTTCATTTCAGCCCTCGATTTCTGGATAATAAGCAAGCACTTCTTTCGGCACGTCGCGCCCCTCTTTCAGCGCAACGGCAACGATGTTCCTGTGCCACGCGATAGTATTCCGGTGCTTCTGCCCGCTCCATTGGCCCTTGAAATGCGCCGATATTCCCCGCGCGGCCTGAGTGAAAGTCGGGATAAACTCGCCTTTATGCCCTTGTTTGCGGAGAAATTCGGGTTGCGTCATCTGCCATGCTTCCTTTTCTGTAATAGGGAAGAGGTCGGTTTGCATTGTTATCCCGCGATCCCCTCTAAGAGTTTACGAGCATCCCTTATCGCCGTATCGCACTTTTCAAGCTGATGCGACTTTGCAAACGTGGTTACAATACGGGTTAAAGCCATGTACATTTCGGGCGCATGAGCGAACAATACGGCGTCGCCTTCCTGTGTCGCTTGTCCGAATGTGATCGCAATCGGCTCGCCGTACTCATCTTCAATGCGATAGCGGAGAGCGGG
Organism: Patescibacteria group bacterium; assembly: GCA_024654605.1. GTDB lineage: Bacteria > Patescibacteriota > Minisyncoccia > Phycocordibacterales > JANLHH01 > JANLHH01. The sequence continues at coordinate 1,640 of JANLHH010000178.1, forward strand.
GAAGGTCTTGGCGACGTGCAGGTTTAAAGAAAAGAATTTCGGCATGTCAGCCCTCGATTTCGGAAATGAGTTTGCGTTGATTCTGCGCCATTGTCCGCAAGGCATGGACGCGGGCGCTGTGTTCAAAGCAGTCGATTTCACCGGC
>JANLHH010000183.1 GCA_024654605.1 Patescibacteria group bacterium
GTCTGAGCCACGATTATCTGTCGGCTCGTGATGGAGTACATAGTGTAGAAACTGTCCGGCTTTCCAGGTGAGAGGTTCTGTGGAACTGAAGACAAACGACTCGACGCCTGGGGCTTCAGTTTTTCTTCGAATAAGGTTTAGTTTCATATGTGATTCAATATACCACTTCAGCGGTCTCTTGTAAATGTAGTTTGTGGCTACGATTTCATAAATTCCATCTATCAAAACAGATTTTTTCCGATTTTACGAGTTGGATATATTACTTTACGAACCATTTTAGTAAAGGGGTCATTGTTTTGTGGAAAATTGTTCCTGATGTTAGAGAAACTCGTTTGCGGCAACCTCTACATTTATATAAACGATTGTCAAGTTTCAGGGGAGCAACATCATGTTCAAGTTCGTTGATGATTGGTGTCAGGAGTTGTGGAGCAAATACATGACAGGCTTCCGATAAGCGGCCAAGGCGTACTTCAATTTTTCGCAGGATATCAAATTTAATTTCGCGCGGTTGAAGATCGGTTTTAATTCTGACAACGCCGTTTAGAAAATCAGGCTGTTCAGAGGCACTGACTGCGACGGTCTCGTAAAAATTCGATATGGCGGTAATCGGCATTTGTGTGCTGAGCATAGTCAAGGCGCAGCAAATGTTGTCCTGCGGATCGATATTTGAGCCGACGGCAATGAAGGCATCGGCCACATGCCCAGTGTGCAAAATATCAGTCATCGTTGCGCATCCTGAAAATTTCGATACCGACGCTTTTTGCGTATCGCAGTGCGCCGGGTTTATCAACTCGTATAGTTACGGCCTTGACGACGGGGTGGGTAAGACAAATCTGAGCGATGCTGTCTGCCAGCCGCTCGACAAGATAGAAACTTGAGCTTTCCACTATTGTGATTATCTGCTTTTTTATTTCTTTGTAGTCAATGGAATCTTTAATGCGATCGCTTTGACAGGGACGACTCAAATCGGCGTAAAGAGTGATGTTGATAAGCACATCCTGTTTTTGCGTGCGTTCCCAGTCGTTTAGGCCGATAACGCATCGAAGCAGTAGATCGATAATATAAATTTTGTCGAGCTTTTCTCTATCCATAATCTCTATCCGTACGTATTGCCAATAAGGTGTCTGCCGCCATCAACATAAATGACCTGGCCGGTGACAAATTCGTTGTCGATCAGAAAGCGAACGGCAGCCGTGATCTGGTCGACATTACCGATGCTATTGAGCAGATTAGCGGATTTAAGCTGCTCAAAATAAGCCCGATCTTTACCGGCCGGCGGCAGTATCAGGCCTGGCGCAACGGCGTTGACGCGGACATTGGGAGCAAATTCGAGCGCCATCATTTTTGTCAGAGCAAAGAGTGTGCGCTTGGCCAGATGATACGCAACGTGCTGACGGTCGTACTCGGTAATACGTGAATCAAGAAAATTAACGATCACCGGCAACACGGTCGACGCACGGTCTTTGTTCAACCTGGCAAATGAACGGGAAAGCAGAAACGGCGCGAAGGCATTGGTCATCATGTTGCGCTGGACGTCGTCCATTGAAATTTCAGTAAGGCGGCCGGTTTCAAAAATTGATGCATTGTTAATGAGCACATCGATCGGCCCTGCTATATCCCATACTCGCTTGAGCAGATTTTGCGCCTCAGCAGAGGATTCAAGATTTGCGGCAATCGTAAAGGACGTGGTCCCGTTGTCACGGATTTCTTTGGCTAATTCTTCAGCGGATGATTGAGACGAGCGGTAATGAATGACCACGGCGGCGGCTTGATGAGCGAGGTATTGTGCTAATGCCCGGCCGATCCGATTGGCTGCGCCAGTGATCAAATAGGTTCGTTTTGAGTTTTGCAATGCCGTCATCAAAGTCCTCGCATTATACGACTATCATTGTTTCTTTCCGCATGCCGCCAGAAATTCCGCTCGCAGCGACGGATCGCCATCATAATTTCCACGCCAAAACGTCGTGCGGCTAATGGAAGAGATTTCTTTAACGCCGCGCATCTCGACGCATAAGTGATGCACCTCAATGTACACAGCGACGCCGTGAGGAAGAAGAAGTTGGTTGAGGGTGTCGGCGATCTGCTGACCGATTCGTTCCTGTACCTCAAAACGACGCGAAAAAAGATGCACCAGACGCGTGAGTTTGGAAATGCCGATAATGTGTTCATGTGAGATATAGCCGATATAGACCGCGCCGTAAAACGGCAGGCAGTGATGTTCGCAGAGCGCAAAAAAGTAAATCGGGCCTTCGATTATCTGACTCAGGCGACAATCAGGCCCGCC
>JANLHH010000002.1 GCA_024654605.1 Patescibacteria group bacterium
CGTGGTATGCGTTGGTGAACGATGCGCAGTATCAAGTCGGCTGTCAGCTCCCGGAGGACATTGAAAGCTATCTGGTGTTTCTCCTCATGCGCTATACGAGAAAGTGGGAAATGGCGGGAGATGTGTTGTCCATTGGATTCATGGAGTCGCTCTGTTCTCGCGGTGTAGAGAGAAGAAACGCACTGAAGGACGTCGGAGACACATGCCTCCTGTATGCCGGACTGTTTCCTAAACGCACGCGGAGACTTCGGGTCCCTGATGACTATTTTGCAAATCTGGGAAGAGGGGCATATCATGTGTTGTCGTTGCTTGCGGAGGACGGATTCCAGAATGTGTATGCCGACCTTTCAGGCGAGTTTGTCTTTTTGTCCCGCATTTTGGCGGCAACGCGAACAGTAGAAAAAAGTCTGCAGTAGTTCGCATGCTTTCAAAGCCGCCACGTATCAGTGGCGGTTTTTTTCTTTGCAAAATAACTCGTTCTTGAAATTTCAATCATTGAAACACCGCCGCCAGCTTTGTTTTTGGAGATAAACAATATAGGATGTTTCTATGGACCAAGTAGAAATGAATAAGATATCCTTTCTTTTAGTTATAGTTTTGCTCATTATGGGCGGATATTTTGCATGGGACATCTGGAATAACCCAAAAGCGGAAGTTCCTTCAACCGAACGGACAAATGTTTCTCAATCGCCAGCAACTACCATTAATAAGGATGAATATACAGGGAAAATCTCCACGAACGATAATGGTAAGAATTCATATATCAACAATAGGTATAATTTCAAATTCACCTATCCACAGGAATGGCGTGTTGGAGACAACAGTCTTGGTTATGGTACATTCCAACTCTTTAATTATCCCGAATCTATAGCAAACGGAAAAAGCAGCTTTTCTCCAGATAATGGTATGAATAAAATTGAAGCTGGTATTAGCGCAAGTGGTTTGTACGGATCCTCGGATGATTATCCTGAAAAGACAAGAACAGCAAAAGAAATTGAAATTGCGGGGCAAACGGCAATTCGTACAGAAGTTGAGCTTGCTGGTGGGGAAAGAATCCTTAGTTACGTTATACCACTGCCAATAATACCTCAAAAATCCCTCTCTATAACGATATATGGTGATCCATCAAATTTCCGTGTGCTAGATGAGATTATTGCAAGTTTTGAATGGGTTCAATAAGGTGAAGTAAAACGAACGGAGTCTTTCCCGTGTTTCGCTGTCTTAACGGAGATACTTCTCTATGTTTTCCAGATGTTCTTCATAGGTTTCGGCGCAGTGGATCATCCCCGAATTGTCATGAAGATAATAGAGGCACGCCGTTTCTTCGGGATAAAGAACGGCGTCTATCGCGCCAACACCGGGATTTGCGATCGGATGAGGGGGAAGGCCTTCATGGCGATAGGTGTTATACGGTGAATCAAGCTGCTTATCCGCGGGAGTGATCGGCGCCCACCATCCGCTCCCCGTGTCGCCTCGCGCGTACTGGAGAGTGGCATCCACCTCAAGCCGCATGTCGGCAAGCAAGCGGTTCCAGAGTATACCCGCGATCTGTGGCATATCCTCACGACCCGCCGCTTCTCGCTGCACGATGGAGGCAAGCTTCAAGAGTGTGGGCCATCTGATATTTTGTTCCAGTGCTCCTTTTGCATACGGAGCAAACTTTTCCTCAAACCTCGCGCGGAGGCGCTTTGCAACTTCAAGTGGCGGCTCGTCGGTTGGGATGAGATAGGTATCGGGGAAGTACACACCTTCAATATAGTCGTACTCAAGGGCTGTGTAGGTGGTGATCCATTTTTCTTTTTCTTCATCAATCCACCCAAGTTCTCTCGCGAGAATGTCGGCCGTTTCTTCTTTGCGCAACCCTTCGGGAATGACCACCCACTTGAGTGATGGCTCGCGCGTGAGAACAAGAGCTACTTGCCACACGTTCATTGCCTTGGAGATAGGGTAGCCTCCGGGTGCTATCTCGCTCCCGCCTCCCCACCGGAACGCAAAACTAAATGCCCACGCATTCTTGATAAAGCCGGCAGACTTCAGTTTTTCAACAACGGTCGATTGGTCAGTATTGAGGGCGACAACAAAAGACTCAGGTTCGAGAGTTTCTCCCGGAGCGCCGAAAGCACTGAGGTAGAGAAAAATAGTGCCAATAGCGATAGCAATACCTACGAGGGTAGCTATGGTTCGTATCGGACGCTTCTTTTGAAATTTCTGTTCGTCATCCATTGCCGCATTATATTAAAACAGATGAGTTAAGGCCTTTTTTGACAAATGTTTCTTTTCCGAAATGCACGTTCAGGATATTTTTGAAAATCGCAACGGAGGGAGTGAGATTCGAACTCACGGTGCAGTTTCCCACACTCCGGTTTTCAAGACCGGTGCCTTCAACCACTCAGCCATCCCTCCAATATAAAATTG
>JANLHH010000007.1 GCA_024654605.1 Patescibacteria group bacterium
TGTGTTATAATTTTTAATAATGGAAAAAATATTACAATTTCCGAAGGGATTCCTCTGGGGTGCGGCAACATCCGCGCATCAAGTGGAAGGAGGAAACACGAATGACTGGTCGGAATGGGAAAAAAAACACGCAGAACGTTTTGCCGGGGAGGCAAAAAATCACTGGGAATCATGGCAACAAGAGCGATTTCCCGAAATGTTTGACCCTGCGAATTATATTTCCGGCCACGCGACCGATCACTATAATCGCTACGAAGAAGATTTTGATATTGCCAAATCACTCGGACACAACGCCCATCGGTTCTCCATTGAATGGTCGCGTATTGAACCGGAGGAAGGGAAGTTTGATGAAAAAGAGATTGCACATTATCGTCAGGTGCTCCAAGCGCTTAAAAAGCGCAGCTTGGAGCCGTTCGTGACGATTTGGCACTGGCCGCTACCACTGTGGCTTTCGGAGAAAGGAGGGTGGGAAGCACCCGGAGCGACGATGTATTTTGAGCGGTATGCGGCGAAACTCGCGGCGGTGTTCAAAGATGAGGTACGCTTCTGGATCACGATCAATGAATCGCAAATATACGCGCTTCATGGGTACACCACAGGGGAGTGGCCTCCGGGAAAAACAAACGTATTCCTCTATTTTTTGATTGTTCATAAACTCATTAATGCGCACAAAAAGGCGTACCAAGCAATCAAGGCGATAGCCCCCGAGGCCAACGTAGGGATTGCAACTCATAATATTTATTTTGAAGCGCACAAGAATACGTTTATTAATAGAATGTTAAAAAAAGCGGTTGACTGGTGGTGGAATGATTATTTTTTAAATAAAATTTCGCGTCATCAGGATTTTGTCGGTCTCAACAATTATCTCCACAACCGAATAGATTACGGTTTTAATAAGAATGAAAACATGAAAGTTTCCGACATGGGATGGGAGCTGTATCCTGAAGCACTCTTCCATACTCTGATGGGCCTCAAAAAATATAAGGTGCCCGTGTACGTCATGGAAAGCGGGTTGGCGGATGCGGATGATTCCCGCCGCGAATGGTTTATTAAAGCGCTTCTTGAGCAGGTGTATCGTGCCAACAAAAGCGGCGTGGATGTAAGAGGATTTTTATATTGGTCGCTTCTGGATAATTTTGAATGGGATAAGGGGTTTTGGCCCCGATTTGGACTGGTAGCAATTGATTATGAGACATTGGAGCGGAAGATTCGCCCGAGCGCCCGAGCGTACGCGGAGATTTGCAGATCAAATTCTCTCATTCAAAAAGAATAATATGATCAGTTGGGTATATATTGCCATTATCGCGTACTTTCTCACGGCTCTTAATTCCGTTGTTGATAAGTATTTGTTGGGACGCTCCATTCCGCATCCTGTTGCGTATGCGTTTTATGTGGGCGTGTTCAGCATCTTTACGATAATCCTTACGCCGTTCGGTTTCCTGTGGCCCGGATGGGTACAATTTGGCGCGGCTCTTTTTGTCGGTATCGTGTTTCTTTTGGCGCTTATTTCGTTTTTTGCCGCACTGAAGGCGGATGAAGCGTCGCGTATGGTTTCCATTGTCGGTGGCATTACGCCGATCTTTATTCTTATTTTGTCCACGGTCATATTCGGGGACAGCCTCAAGGGAAATGAATATTATGCGCTCGCCTTTCTTGTCTTAGGAACAGTGGTTATTTCCGCGCGGCGCAATCGCGCGTGCAGTATTTTTCAGCTGAACAAGCATGAATGCGCGCGCAGTACGGAACTCGCGATCCTTGCGGCGCTCTTTTTCGCACTCTTCTTTATTTCCGCGCGATTTGTCTTTGACAATCAAGAGTTTATTTCCGGATTTATCTGGACACGTATCGGGAGTTTTCTTGCGGCATTTTTATTGCTCTTGATACCAAGCAATAGAAGACTTATTTTCAATACGACAAAAAAAGTAGGCGCAAAAATGGGAGGATTATTTATTGCAAATAAAGCGTTGGCCGGATTTGCATTCTTGATGCTTAATTACGCGATTGCTATTGGGAATGTTACGCTGGTGAACGCTCTTGAAGGAGTGAAATATCTGTTTCTTTTGTTGCTCGTGTTTATCATTTCAAAATTTCGTCCCACCATATTGCAAGAAGAAACGACACCTTTAATTTTACTGCAAAAGGGCATCGCCATTGCGCTTATTTTTTTAGGAATATTACTCTTGTCCGGGATGTCATTGGCCGATCTATGGGATACGTTATCATCTCTTAATCCTTATCACAATGCGGTTTAAACGCCTTACAGTCATTTTAGTACTTGTGCTCATTTTCGTGATCGCTGTTTTGGCATTTTCGCTGAAACAACCTCCGAGCGCGACTGGCGTAGAACGTTGGGGTGTAACGTTTTCGCACCAATTCGGGACTTATCTTGGGATTGACTGGCGTGAAGCGTACATCGCCATGCTTGATGAATTAAAACCGCCGATCGTACGACTGCCATTTTATTGGAATGATATTGAAAAAGACGAAGGAAAATTTGATTTTGAAATATACGATTTTCTGGTTGATGAGGCTGAAAAACGAGGAGTGGAACTTACACTTGTCGTAGGCATTCGGGTGCCGCGGTGGCCGGAATGTCATATCCCGCTTTGGGCGGAAAACTTGCCGGTTGCAGAGCAAAAAGAAGAAGTCAAAGACGTTATTGTTGCTGTTGTTGAAAGATACAAGCAGAGAAAAAGTGTAACGACATGGCAGGTGGAGAACGAGCCATTTCTCCCATTCTTTGGAGAGTGCCCGCCGCCGGATGGCGATCAGGTTGATGAGGAAATTAAGATCGTGCGCTTTCTTGACCCGAGCCGCCCTGTTTTGGTGACCGACAGCGGAGAACTTTCCACATGGTTGTCTGCCGCCAAAAGAGGAGATATATTCGGAACGACCATGTACCGCATTGTGTGGAGCAATACATTCAGTCCGTACTTTGGATTTATTGACTATCATCTACCCCCCAAATTTTTCTGGCTTAAAGCAAACATCGTCCATTTATTCTTCGGCAATGATAAGCGGATCATCAATGTGGAATTGCAGGCGGAGCCGTGGAATGCAGATTTTTATCAAGGTGTTTCAAAAAATCTTGACGCAAACTCGCCATCAATGAATCTTCCGCAGTTTTATGACAACATAGAATACGCGCGCGACGTGGGATTTCCTGACGTTTATTTGTGGGGTGTTGAGTGGTGGTATGTGATGAAAAAAGAATTTGATGATCCTCGTTTTTGGGAAGCGGCAAAGGATGTTATTGCGACTTCTTCACACTAGAAAAGTTGCCAAGGGTAACCCTTGGCAAAACAAAAAAACCGAGCTGGAAAAGCTCGGTTTTTACAATGTATATCTCACAAAGTGGGAGGAACTGCGGCAACCCGAATAAATTTTTCCAGGATCTTTTGAACGTCGCCTTCGTTGCAGTATTGCCATACCCATAAGGTATCGTATTGACCGGGAGTCCAAAATTCTTCTCTTCTTATGTAGAAACATTTTGTTCCGATCACTACTTGATAGTTCATTGTGCCGTCACGAGACTTGCCTGTACCAACCACTCGCAACCATTTACCGATTAAGTGGCAAACGCAAGATTGTTCAGGTGAGTGAATCTCGCACACGCACCTTTTAATGAAGACAAAATGATGAATTATTGACGAAATATCTTCCGGATGAGTTGAGACTAATCGCAACGTTGTGCGGTATTTTTGCGCCTGTAACATGGGAATCTCCCTATGTATTTCCTAAATAAAATGATACCCAGGGATACATTATCTGTCAATGCTTGCATGAGTCTGGAGGTTGCTTTTTTGGTTTAATACCATTTATAATGTTGAGAATATGTTGAAGAAATTTTTAATGAGAAAAATGATGAAGTCCCAGTTGAAAAATGTGCCCCAAGATCAGCAGGAGAAGATACTGAAAGCAGTTGAGGAAAATCCCGACCTGTTTCAAAATATTGGCCTAGAGATACAGGCAAAGATGAAGGAAGGGAAGGATCAGATGTCCGCAACGATGGAGGTTATACACAATCACCAAGAGGAACTGCGCGGCATAATGTGATAGCATTTAACTATGGAGTGGCACACTTTTCTGGTAGTCGTTCATATTATAGGAACCGCTCTTGGTGTCGGTGGAGCGACCTTTGCGGAAATTTTTCTCCTCAAAGCGGTGCGAGATGGGGAGATTGATCCCATTGAAAGTAGTTTTATGCAAGTAACCTACCGCATCGTACGGGTGGGGTTGGCGCTTTTAGTGCTTTCCGGTTTCGGATTCCTTATTTTGTATCGCTTCACCGATCTGGAAGCGCGTTTGTATAGCCCGCTTTTATGGTCGAAACTTACTATCGTCGTGGTGATCCTCATTAACGCCATTCTTTTGCAAACACGACGTATTCCTCTGTGGCTCGGTAGCGCGCTTTCATTTGCTTCATGGTATGCGGCAATGCTCATTATCCCACTACGGCCGGCAATCATGCCAATCACTTACCTTGAGATAATGGGGTGGTACATTGCTTTCGTCGCGATCGTCGCCCTTGCCTTGGGTATTATCAGAAAATCTCTCGGCATTAAATTTTAAACATGAGCACATTTCTTGGATACATGCTTGTCGCGCACATTGTTCTGGGTCTTATCGGTATCGGGGCGTTCTACGCGGTGTGGATGGGGCTTTTAAAAAAAGTTCCGAAGTTTGCCTTTTTGTTCCGGTCGTCCTTGCTTGGTTTTCTTTCTTTCATCACCTCATGGCTTGCCGGTGGATATTATTACGTGGAACATTACGGGGGGGCGGTAAAACCCATCATCAAGGCAGGAGAATACCCATGGGCACATTCGGTGGTCATGGAAACGAAAGAACACCTTTTCCTATTCCTTCCAATTCTTGCCGCTCTCGTTTTCCTTTCATTGGCACTTTTGAAAGAGACCGCGCTTGAAAATCAAGGGATTAGAAAGGCGCTTGCCTCTATCGCGGGATTTATTGTCATCATGGGTATCGCGATTACTCTCGGAGGAATATTAATATCGGGCGCAGCAAGATAACTTCACCTCTATGGATAAAAGACTAAAAATCGTCAATTCGTTTATTACAGGGGCCATCGTTGCAAGCGTATTCATTGCCGCGGCAACGATCGGCGGGGAATTATACAAACCGTTCAAAGATTGGCTCGCAGGAACATTTTATCATCATTGGGTGGGGAAAGGCGTCCTTGCGGTTGCGATTTTCTTGCTAGTGGCTTTCATGCACGGATTGATCATAAAAAATTCAACCGAAGATCGCGTGCGCAAGCACCTCTTTATACTTTTAGGTGTTCTTGTGGTTTCTTCATTATCCATCTTGCTCTTTTTTCTGTATGAGTTTAATATAAGGCATTAATTAAAATAAAAAAGAGAAAGTATGAGAAAAAAGAAAGTGTTGGTATTTCTGGGACACGAAGATTGCGAAACGCTTTCAGGTTCGCTTGCAGATAGCTATGAACAGGGTGCAAAAGATGCCGGACATGAAGTCAAAAGAATAAATATTTGCGATCTTAAATTTGATCCGCTCTTGCATAAGGGATATAAAGTCATTCAAGAGCTTGAACCTGACCTTAAACGCGTGCAAGAAGAGATGAAATGGGCTGACCATATTACTCTTTTTTATCCAAATTGGTGGGGTACAATGCCCGCGATACTCAAAGGCATGTTTGACCGCATGTTCCTTCCGGGATTTGCTTTTAAATTTATCAAAGGGTCATGGCGATGGGAGAAACTCCTGAAAGGTAAGACCGCGAATATTGTTATTACTATGAATACCCATCCATTACTGGCACGAATCCTTTATGGAGATAACAGCAACGAGATCAAAAGAAATATATTTGAATTTGCCGGATTTTCACCGGTTCGACTCACGAAGGTTGGTCCTGTGGAAAAAATAGATGACAAAAAGAGAGATACTCTTAAGAAAAAGGCATATGAGCTCGGTAAAGGCGCTCGGTAGTAAAACTCTTTACATAAATCCCGCGCTAGCGGGATTTATTCTTTTGCTGTTTGTTGGTAC
>JANLHH010000016.1 GCA_024654605.1 Patescibacteria group bacterium
AGTTTTTGCTTTTCTGCCACAAAATATAGTATTGTGGAGTCAATGAGAAACAATATTGTGCATCCCGGCGCCGACGAACTTACCTATGAGATCCGCGAGATCGTAGAGGCGGGGAGAGAGCTTGAAAAAAAGGGGATACGAATGCATTGGGAAAATATCGGCGATCCGGTTGCCAAAGGCGTCACGATACCGGAATGGATCAAAAATATCGTAAGCGACATCATCACGAACGATGACTCAAGCTATGGGTATTCTCCGACGAAAGGGCTTTTGGAAGCGCGGCAATTCATATCCGATCTCCGGAAAAAAGAATCAGGGGTTACTCTTGACCCCGAGGACATACTTTTTTTCAACGGTCTCGGTGATGCCATTTCCATTATCTATACCTATCTCAACAGAGGATCAAGAGTTATTGGGCCCAATCCGGCGTACCCGACGCACTCTTCGGCTGAAGGAGCCCATGCCGGCTCCCGGCATATCACGTACCGGCTGAAACACCACCGCAACTGGCTCCCTGACGTGGAAGACATCAGAAATAAGGTCAAGTACAATCCGTCGGTCGCGGGCATTCTCATTATTAATCCCGACAATCCGACGGGAATGGTGTACCCCAAGCGGATTCTTGAAGAGATTGTGAACATCGCGCGCGAATTTGACCTCTTTCTTATTTCCGACGAGATTTATGCGAATATCTCTTATGGCGCCGAGCGTATGGTGCCGCTCTATGAGGTCATCGGCAATGATGTTCCGGCGATTGTGATGCGTGGACTTTCAAAAGAGGTGCCATGGCCGGGCGCGCGGTGCGGATGGATTGAAGTGTACAACAAAAAAACCGATCCCATTTTTGCGCGGTACATTAAAAGTTTGGTTGACGCGAAAACGCTTGAAGTGTGTTCAACGACACTGCCGCAAAAAGCGTTGCCGAAGATCATGTCGGACGCGCGCTACCATCCGTATCTCAAAGAGAAGGCGCTCGAGTACCACAAAAGAGCTGATGCGGCTTATAGGATATTCAAAGAAGTGGATGGTATCACCGCACTGCGGCCCGAGGGAGCATTCTATATGTCCGTGGTGTTTGAAGACAGTGTGCTCAATAAAAGTCAGTCACTTCCCATAGCAAACCAAGAGGCAAAAGAATATATAGAGCACGTCATCACCGATGTTTCTTTGGATAAGCAGTTTGCATACTATTTGATGGCGGGAGCGGGGTTTTGCGTGGTGCCGCTTTCCGGCTTCAATTCCGATCTCTACGGATTTCGGATCACCTTACTCGAAGCAAACACCGAAATGTTTGAAGAGAATCTGCGTACCATCGCCCAAAAAATCAAAGAGTACCTCAGGTCATAAAAGGTCTTTGTCTGTGGTCTCAAACAGCGGATAATGTGGTATGCTCTAAGCATGTCCGCCAATAAAAAATTTTTGGGCATTGATTATGGCACCAAGCGGGTGGGAATTGCCCTCTCGGACGACGGGGGCAGCATGGCATTTCCGAGAACTGTTTTGCCGAACAATAAACACCTTCTGCGAGAGATAGAAGCCTTGTGCGCCTCGGAAGGGGTGGCGGAAATCGTCATAGGGGAGTCGCTCAACTACGCGCAGAAACCAAACCCGCTTATGGAGTACATCATTCCGTTTAAAAAAGAATTGGAAAATGCCACACACCTGCCGGTTCACTTTGAACGGGAATTTATGACATCAGCCGAGGCAAAACACGTGCAGGGAGATGTAGGTTCCCTTGATGCTTCAGCGGCGGCACTTATTTTGCAGAGCTATTTGGATAAACAACATCATGGATAACAAAGAAATAATATCTTTTGAAGATTTCTCAAAATTGGATATACGGATCGGCACCATCACTTCCGCGGAGAAGGTGACTGACGCCGACCGGCTTATTCTCTTCAGCGTAGATTTGGGAGAAGAAAAAGAGCGACAGATCATTTCGGGTGTCGCGGAACATTTCCCGGAACCACAAGCGCTCGTTGGCAAGCAAGTACCCGTACTTGCCAATCTGCCGCCGCGAACGATCAAAGGAGTCGTAAGCGAGGGAATGATACTCTACGTGGTTGGTGAAGATTTCATAACGGCACTTAGTCCGCTTCAGGGAGTAGTGCCGCCGGGGACGCCCGTACGTTAAACACGATATGTTCACATTTTTATCCAAACTTAAAATAAGATTGTACGATTGGGCGATCGCGCGCGCCGGAAGTCCGCGTGCCACACAGTGGCTCTCCGCCTTATCATTCAGTGAAGCCTCATTTTTTCCCATTCCGCCGGACATACTACTTATCGCTATTTTGGTGTTTCGCCAGACGCGCAAATGGGCGTACTATGCTTTTATTACGACCATTTGGTCTGTGTTGGGGGGCATGCTCGGGTATTTTATCGGCTTTTTGTTTTTTGATACCGCCGGTAAATTTTTAATCGACCTCTATCATTTAGAGCAACACGTTCTTACTATCAAAGAACTTTTTAACGACAATGCTTTTTTGGCTATATTTATGGCAGGATTTACGCCGATTCCGTACAAGATATTTACCATTTCAGCAGGGTTTTTTGGGGTGAACTTCATTGTTTTTGTTGCCGCCTCTCTGCTGTCTCGCGGTATGCGTTTTTTCGCGGTGGGATACATCATGAAAGTATTTGGCAAAGAGATAGGCGTATTCGTATTCAAGTATTTCAATATCCTTACACTGATTACCGCCGCGCTTATTATTCTCGTCCTTCTATTCATTAATATTTCTTGAGCCGTATTTACCCAGAAAAAAGCTTACTTCATGGGCGGCAGTATTTTGGCGGTTCTTTTATTCACGTGATGTGCGTAAATAATGCTTTCGTTAACGCTGTCGGCACGATATAATAAAAGGTGATGGAACATACGAACATACGACCAGTGTTTACCGATTTTTTTCCTCCGCCAAAATTTCTACAAATGAAATCAGCGGGGCTTGATATTTCAGACAGAAGGATCAGGTTTTTAGATCTGAAGAAAGGTAAACACGGTCTGCTGGTCGACCGTTCGGGCGAAATGCGAATACCTGAAGGTATTATTGTTTCCGGTGAACTAAAAAAGCCGGAGGAATTTCGCAAAGTTCTGAGATCGTTTCATGAAAAATATGGGATAGAATTTGCGCATGTGTCGCTCCCCGAGGAACGGGCATACATGATAAAAATAGAAACCCCCGACGTTTCCGGCGACGAGTTGCGCAACAGTATCGCGTTTCAACTTGAGGACTATGTCCCTATTCCGGTTGATGAAGCGGTTTTTGACTATAGTGTGATAAAAAAAACACAGCAGAGGAGCGGATATGTGGATGTTGCCGTTTCTGTGATTTCTCAAAACGAGCTGAAAAGATACGTAGATATGTTTACCAATACCGGCATCATGCCCGTTTCTTTTGAGATAGAGGCGCAGGCCATTGCTCGAGCGGTTATTCCAAAAGGGGACAAGGGGGCATATATGATCATTGATCTTGGAGATACGCGTATGGGTGTCTCTATCGTGAGTAGTGGAGCAGTACGGTTTACCTCTACTATCAATGTCGGGAGTGACATGATTACCACGGCGATTCAAAAGCATTTTTCCATCAGTCGCGAAGAGGCATACCGAATGAAAAATGAGAAAAAAATATCAAAGAGCGCAGATGACAAGAAATTTTTCCAAGCCGTTTTGTCTACGATATCCATCATGCGTGACGAAATCAATAAATTATATATCTATTGGCATACGCACGGCATGAAAGAGCGTGGCGGCGAAAAGATTGAGAAGATTATCATGTGCGGAGGGGGTACTAATTTGGCGGGATTACCGGACTATCTCTCGGCAAGCCTGAAGATCAAGGTAGAGGTGGCCAACCCGTGGCGCAATGTGAATTCGTTTGAAAATTATATTCCGGAAATACCTTCTAATGAGGCCTTGGGATACGCGTCAGTTATCGGACTCGCGCTCCGGAGCATCGGGGATACCACGGACGATATAGACATATGATCAACTTACTACCACTTGAAGAAAAGAAAAAAGTAAGAGGAGAGTACTTCGCGCGACTGACTATTACAACGCTGTACTTCCTTTTTGCGACAGCACTGATAATCACCGTGTTTATCGTTTCTTCCTACATATCTTTGGCGGCCGCGGAGCAAGTGGTGCGTGATCGGCTCAATGCGCTTGCAAGCGGAGAAGTGCCAGTCGTAGAGGAGTTTGACCGGATCATTGAGGAAACGAATAAGAAAATAAAAATACTGCAAAGTGGCGACAAAGATGAACGTATCTACGATCAAGTGTTTGGTACGATCATCAGCCATAAGGGGGATATCCGCATCACGGGACTCTTATATGAAAAGGCAAAAGACGGCTCTGTGCTTGTTCGGTTGACCGGTGTTTCCCCCGACAGAGAATCATTACTTGCGTTCACGAGAGTACTTGAACAGAAAAGTCCTTTCACAGACGTGGAAGTGCCAGTTTCAAATTTCGTGAAAGAGAGAGATATTGAATTTTCCATGGAGATTACCCTTGGAATGTAACAGTAAGTCGTATGCAGATATGATATTTTGGAAAAACTTACAGAAAAAAACAAAATGGTTCTTCTTGACGGCAATCGTCTTGAATATTCTGGCTGTTGGTCTTGACGTGTATGCTTTCTCTTTTCTCAAAGAAAAGAGCAAGGAGATGGCAATGATCGCGGGAGAAATACAAGCATATGAGCAGAGTGGGGAAAAGCTTACGTCCATGAGACACCTGGTGGATGAAACGCGCCACGAGCGGGAAAAGATAGATTCGTTATTTGTTAGTGGGGATGATATTGTTGGATTTATTGGAAGGATAGAATCTCTGGGAAGACACGCGGGAGTATCGTTGGAACTCAAATCGGTTGATGTCACTAAGGATGACGAAGGAGTGTTATCTTTGAGATTTAGTACAAAAGGGGACTGGGAGGGCACGCTCTATTTTTTGGCACTTATGGAATCAATGCCACTGCGTATTGAGACGGAGAGTGTGAACCTAAGAAACATAAAACAAGTAGAGCAAGGTAAAATGACCACATTCTGGTCAGGAGATTTCAAAATCTCTTTATTGAGTTTTTTGAAAACATAAATTATGAAGTTTGATCTCACACAACTAAAAGAGCAATTTTTGGGTAAAGGGAAAGACCATACCAAAATAAACGTGAATCCCGTCAGAGGCTGGGAGATCCTTGTGTTGGTATTTTTTAGCATAAACTTGTTCATCATTACGTTTAGTATTTACCATATTATGTACCGCGATGATCTGAGCGAAGCATCATTCAGAGAACAAACTGCGGGAGATATCAAGACCATAAACAGAGAAGAGTTGCAGCGTGTCTTGCAAACATATGATGAAAAAGAGAAAACTGAGGAAAGACTCCGTGCTGAACGAATGCATGCTGTTGACCCAGCTGAATAACACTGGTATATTTTGACTCAAGAAAGCCCCATCGGGGCTTTAAATTTCTCCCCGTAGTTCAACGGACAGAACGGAAGCCTTCTAAGCTTCTAATGTAGGTTCGATTCCTGCCGGGGAGACAAGGAGTACTGCGTGGCGGTTTACAAAGAAGAAACGATAAGGTAGTATTTTATTACTTTTCTAGAGCAATGAGCTGTTCCTGTCGGTAGGCAGGTTAGATAAGTTGTAAAAAGAATAATGGGCGATTAGCTCAGTTGGCTAGAGCAACCCGTTTACACCGGGAAGGTCGGGGGTTCAAGTCCCTCATCGCCCACAGTCACCAAAACAACACCGGCAGGTGTTGTTTTGTTTTGTAACCAAGTCCACCAACACCTCCACCTCACAGACCTTACCTTTCCAGCTATTTTATGGTA
>JANLHH010000018.1 GCA_024654605.1 Patescibacteria group bacterium
GTCTGAGCCACGATTATCTGTCGGCTCGTGATGGAGTACATAGTGTAGAAACTGTCCGGCTTTCCAGGTGAGAGGTTCTGTGGAACTGAAGACAAACGATTCGACGCCCGGGGCTTCAGTTTTTCTTCGAATAAGGTTTAGTTTCATACGTGATTCAATATACCACTTCCGCGGTCTCTTGTAAACGTAGTTTGTGGCTACGACTTCAAAAATTCCATCTATCAAAACGGATTTTTTCCGATTTTACGAGTTGGATATATTCCTTTACGAACCATTTTAGTAAAGGGGTCCTTGTTTTGTGGAAAATCGTTCCTGATGTTAGAGACAATCGTTTGCGGCAACCTCTACATTTGTCTAAACGATTGTCGAGTTTCAGGGGAGCAACATCATGTACAAGTTCGTTGATGATTGGTGTCAGGAGTTGTGGATCAAATACATGACTGGCTTCCGATAAGCGGCCAAGCCTGGAGCTATTAGGAATAGTTGGAGAAAAAGTCCTGCAGCATAGGCAAATCAAACTCCGTGCCGAACGCTATTGGACGTGTCCCCAATAACTCGCAACCGAAGTGACCATCAAGTGCGGTATCGATATCCTTAACGACCTTGCTAAACAATGATCTCGTTAGGTCAATCAATCACTTTTTTAGCAAGTTGCCAATCTCGTCGTCAAATTCCTTTTCCGATACGAATCCGACGTGCTTGTTGGCTTCTTTACCATCTTTCCCGTAAATGATGGTAAGGGGGCAAGCTCGTAAATCATACGATTGGATAATATCTCCGCCATCAAGATAAATGGGATAATTGATTCCCATTTTTTTGATGAAGGGTGGAACTACTTCAACTCCGTTTTCATCATAGGCGATACCAATAATTTCAACGCCTTTTCCTTTGTATTTATTGTAAAGATTGATGAAACCTGGTATCTCTTTTCTGCAATGAGGACACCACGTTGCCCACAGATCAAGAACTACTACCTTGCCCTTATTGCTTTCAAGCACTGATTTCAATTCCGAAATTTTTATCTTTTTAACAGTATCATCAGCGTGGGAATTCGCTGAGACTGCTAATAAAGTTAATGCAAATAGAAAGGTATGGCATATATATTTAAATTTCTGCTTATTCATTACTTGCTCCGTTTTGAAAAAGATTGTTAAGTGTTTATTTAAAATTGTGTATTTGCCTTCTATATGTGTTGTCGGGAATCTACACTCCAATTACGTAGTCGTTTTAACAAAAATAAAAGGAAGTTGCAAGTATTTTCAATTTTGTCAACCTTATTGAACTGAGGGTTATGGCGCGATTTCAGTATTGTCCTTACGTAAACAATCTCTATAATACCATGCGCTTGTAACAGCTCCACAAATTCACCGATAGGATGAGTAGAATGGACAACGGTAACTCTTTAGCCCAGATCCCGACAAAATAACTTATACGATAGACGATATCACTCTTTCTTACTACCCAAAAGTCTTTAAGTTTTAGTGTTTTTATTCAGTGAGCGGCCTGTCAACGCAAAATGAGGCGGCGAAGCATGCCGGTGAATTCGCTTTCAAGGTGCAGGGCGATTTTAAGTATTGCTACAGGTTCGGTCGAAAGTTGTTTGCCGGTATCCGGCATGACAATGTCAGGTGCAAGTTCTAAAAACGGAACGGCCACAAACGAATAGGTGTAAATTGACGGATCCGGCAGGCGAAGATCGGGCTCATTAATTACTGATGCTCCGTACAGAATGAGGTCGAGGTCGATAGTTCGTGGTGCAAATTTATCGACAGAACGCACGCGGCCAAGGCGTACTTCAATTTTTCGCAGGATATCAAATTTAATTTCGCGCGGTTGATGATCGGTTTCAATTCTGACAACGCCGTTTAGAAAATCAGGCTGCTCAGAGGCACTGACCGCGACGGTCTTGTAAAAATTCGATATGGCGGCAATCGGCATTTGTGTGCTGAGCATAGTCAAGGCGCGGCAAATGTTGTCCTGCGGATCGATATTTGAGCCGACGGCAATAAAGGCATCGGCCACATGCCCAGTGTGCAAAATATCAGTCATCGTTGCACATCCTGAAAATTTCGACACCGACGCTTTTTGCGTATCGCAGTGCACCGGGTTTATCAACTCGTATAGTTACGGCCTTGACGACGGGGTGGGTAAGGCAAATCTGAGCGATGCTGTCTGCCAGCCGTTCGACAAGATAGAAACTTGAGCTTTCCACTATTGTGATTATCTGTTTTTTTATTTCTTTGTAGTCAACGGAATCTTTAATGCGGTCGCTTTGACAGGGACGACTCAAATCGGCATAAAGAGTGATATTGATAAGCACATCCTGTTTTTGCGTGCGTTCCCAGTCATTTAGGCCGATAACGCATCGAAGCAGCAGATCGATAATATAAATTTTGTCGAGCTTTTCTCTGTCCATAATCTTTATCCGTACGTATTGCCAATAAGGTGTCTGCCGCCATCAACATAAATGACCTGGCCGGTGACAAATTCGTTGTCGATCAGAAAACGGACGGCAGCCGTAATCTGGTCGGCATTACCGATGCTATTGAGCGGATTGGCGGATTTAAGCTGCTCAAGATAAGCCCGATCTTTACCGGCCGGCGGCAGTATCAGGCCCGGCGCAACTGCGTTGACGCGGACATTAGGAGCAAATTCGAGCGCCATCATTTTTGTCAGAGCAAAGAGTGTGCGCTTGGCCAGATGATACGCGACGTGCTGACGGTCGTACCCGGTAATACGTGAATCAAGAAAATTAATGATCACCGGCAGCGCAGCCGACGCACGGTCCTTGTTCAACCTGGCAAATGAACGGGAAAGCAGAAACGGCGCAAACGCATTGATCATCATGTTGCGCTGGACGTCGTCCATTGAAATTTCAGTAAGGCGGCCGGTTTCAAAAATTGAAGCATTGTTAATGAGCACATCGATCGGCCCTGCTATATCCCATACTCGCTTGAGCAGATTTTGCGCCTCATCAGGGGATTCAAGGTTTGCGGCAATCGTAAAGGCCGTGGTCCCGTTGTCACGGATTTCTTTGGCCAGTTCTTCAGCGGATGATTGAGACGAGCGGTAATGAATGACTACGGCGGCGGCTTGATGAGCGAGGTATTGTGCTAATGCCCGGCCGATCCGATTGGCTGCGCCGGTGATCAAATAGGTTCGTTTTGACTTTTGCAATGCAGTCATCAAAGTCCTCGCATTATACGACTATCATTGTTTCTTTCCGCATGCCGTCAGAAATTCCGCCCGCAGCGCCGGATCGCCATCATAATTTCCACGCCAAAACATCGTGCGGGTAATGGAAGACATTTCTCTAACGCCGCGCATCTTGACGCATAAGTGGTGCGCCTCAATGTACACAGCGACGCCGTGAGGAAGAAGAAGTTGGTTGAGGGTGTCAGCGATCTGCTGACCGATTCGCTCCTGTACCGCAAAACGACGCGAAAAAAGATGCACCAGACGCGTGAGTTTGGAAATGCCGATGATGTGTTCATGTGAGATATAGCCGACATAGACCGCGCCGTAAAACGGCAGGCAGTGATGTTCGCAGAGCGCAAAAAAGTAAATCGGGCCTTCGATTATCTGACTCAGGCGACAATCAGGCCCGCC
>JANLHH010000020.1 GCA_024654605.1 Patescibacteria group bacterium
GAATGTAACAACATGCCGGGGTGATGAAATGGTAGACATACGAGACTTAAAATCTCGAGGGCATTACGCCCGTGTGGGTTCGAGTCCCACCCCCGGCACTATGTGAACAAGATTATCCATGCAGTTACTGGATGGATATTTTATGGTAATATTGTTCGCATTGGGTATCGTTATATCCGCCCGTAGCTGTTTTGGCAGATCGAAAGTGGATATAACACAAATAGTGGTATAGAATAGTTTGTCTTAAATATATATCCGCCCGTAGGTGTCTTGGTATGTCTAAAGTGGATATCATATTAAATAATAGTGTAAAATAATTTACATTAAATAAATTACCGCCCGTAGCTCAGTTGGTAGAGCAGTCGCCTCTTAAGCGAACGGTCGTAGGTTCAATTCCTACCGGGCGGACAAGCATTAAGAAAATTTCCCCTGCGAGAAATTTTTAGCTTGTTCGAGACGCAGCGATGTTTTTGTTTGAGCTTTGCTCAAGGCAAAAACCGCGAGTCGGGGTCGCGAGATTTTTCCGTCAGGAAAAATACTTGTGACGACAATATAATAATATAATGAATGATGCCGGGGTGGCGAAATTGGTAGACGCACTGCGCTTAGGACGCAACGGGGTAACCCGTGGAGGTTCGAGTCCTCTCCCCGGCACAAGTGAACAACGTGAACGCAGTGCCAGGGAGGCGCATCCGTTTGCGGGTAGCAAACGGGAGCAGGGACTTGAAGCCCGATTGAGATATTTTTTGAACGAGGAACGAGCGAATAAAAATATCCAATTGGGGTACTGAACCGGTACGGTTCGAGTCCTCTCCCCGGCACAAAATAACGACAAACAAAAATCCTTATACTGTAAGGATTTTTGTTTGTTTTGATGCTTGACATTTATAGATTTTTATGTATAATAACAACCAGATATTAGAGTTCAGGAAAGAGCAATCACGCTCTCCCCTTTTGACAATTTTGGAGGACAAAAAAGATGCGTACATTCGCGTTTACCTCATTGGGTCTCATCGCTTTCGCGACCTTTTGGCTTACCGCACTCTTGCCTTTTGACATGGCGTGGATTCTGGGGATCGGGCTTGCAACTCTTGCTGTAAGTTACACCCTTCGATGGTTCCTTGTTTCCGTTCCTGAAGCAACGGCGCTTCTGCTTATCAATGTTTTAGGGAAGACAACGCATGACAACCCATTTTCAAATCAACGGGGAGTCGGGCCGGGGCTTCACTTTAAGTGGCCATGGGAGCAAGCGAAGATAGGAAACTATATCAACCTTCGATTGATCACACAGGACAGAGAAGAAGATTATCCTTCTAAAGCTGGGCCAATGATGAAGGTAAAGTGGTCATTTCAATATCGGCCGCGAGTTGATCTTTTGCCACACTATATTGGCGTTGACGAAACAACGATCAACACCGGTATTGCGGACATGGGGTCTTCCTTTCTCTCTCGAGAAATTTCCGGGAAAAAAGTAACGGAGGTAAAATCCAAACAGGGAGAAATTGAAAAAGGTCTCCAGGGAATCTATGAAGTGGAAGAAAGAAAACTTGAGACGTTGTACGGGATTGACGTCATGCAAGTTGCTCTTCACGATGTTGATTACGAAGCCTCTTACCAAGAAGCACTTGCTGCAAAAGCACGCGCAAATCGCATCAGAGAAATCTCAAAGGGATTCGCGAAGGATGGAGTTGATCCCCGTGAGGCCAAAGACACAGCCCTGGTAGTGGCAAAACAGGCCACTCTGAATATCAATAAGGATAAGCAGGAAATAGGCGGTGAAGGAATGGAAGCGGTAGCATCGTTTCTTACAGCTCTTTTGAAGAACAGGAGGTGATCTATGAGTAGAGCAAAAGACTCGAAGTTTATCGTGGAGTCCCAGAAAATCTTCTTGACCCTAAAAAAGGTCGGGTGGATAGTATTCATCGCCTGTGTCTTCGTTTTCTTGTTCGTAGAAATAAGGGGCTACAGCAATGAGAGCTCCAAAGAAAAGAAAGTGTCGACAGAAGTGAGTACTCCTCGGGGTGTGATAAAAGTTGTTGCACCATCCGAAGGATATTCAACGGAAGAGATTCGTGTGGGACGAAGTATCTACTGGAATGCTCTGGAAGAAAAAGGACTAGGGGTGATGTTCAAGAAAAACGGAATGGTGGTATGGGTATTCAAACAATCACCCACAAACCGTGTTCATATATCATCAGGGAACATGAGAAGGCTCCAGGGGGCTACCATACATTTTCGTTCTTTAAGTAGTAAAGACCAACCGGTTTACGTATGCACAACACGTCGGGCGTGTGCCATGTAACCAATCAAGGCGAGAAGATATTTATCTTCTCGCCTTTTCTTTTTGACATATTCAAATAGACCCAATAAAAAAACCGTCCCGATCATATCGGGACGGTTTTTTTATTCTAAAGTTTATCGATACGGCAGATCCGGTGGAGGTATGTCAAATGTTCCTACAATAAGATGAATGATAGCAAAGACCGACACCATGATGAACATTCCCACCAATCCCCAGATGATATGCTGTTTTCCTTGCTCGCGGGCGCTCTCGTCGTCTGACTGAAAGATAAAGCGCGCTATTCCCCACAAAAATATCGCGAGTGCGAGTGCGAAAAGAATACCTATAAGTGGATTGAGGATATGCTCTTCTATGTTTAAGATCAACTCGCCGACATCCATATGCTCTAGAGGGTAGGAATGAATCCACTTCCGGAACCACCCTGTCCAACGTTAAAGGTATTACCGACAAGGCCAATCAATCCCCAAACAGAAACCATCACAAAAAGAGCGATGATTCCGTAGATCATGATGCTTCTTCCTTCTGTTCTCGCCTCTTCGTTGTCAGCATTCAAGATATACTTCGCAAGGCCCCAGAAAAAGTAAATGACCGCGAGTGTAATAACAACAGGAATGACAAGGTTAAGAATGTTGCTAATCGTTGCAATAACCGTCTGAACAGTCTGTGCCAATGCTACCGTTGGTAACACAAGAAGGGCTATAAATGGAATAAATTTTTTCATGCTTGATACTTTTAATTAATCAAATTATGAATATTCTTTTAATAAATGAAGAAAATAAGCGACCTTTGCATGTATTCTCCTGTTGTAATCATACTCAATTCCACACTAAATGACAAACAATCCTTGTGGATTATGCTCGTATCACATATTAGGATCAAGGCCATACTCGCTCTCGCATTCATCCAGTGAATCGCATCCACCACTATCACCACTACTATTAGAGGAACCGCCACTAAAGAATGTGTTGCGCGACAGTGCCATAATACCCCAGAGCGCCGATATGATAAACAACGAAACGAGACCGTACGCCATGGT
>JANLHH010000024.1 GCA_024654605.1 Patescibacteria group bacterium
GACGCCGACAACCGAAGGAAAACTAAACCCGGAATACATGGACGTGGTAGATCTCTTTCAAAAACATGAAGCCGAAAAACGGAGAATTTTCGCTTTAGCCGAAAAGGTTGCCATGGCAACAAGCACCACCGAAAACACCCCTGAGATATTCCTCGTAACCAGAGGTCGTGTCGGTCTCTGGCAGGACGACACGCGCGTCATTGCCACTTGGCAGAAGGACGAAAAGTCGCTCCCCAACTATTTTTGCCGTGATACGGTCTGCGAGAATACCGTGGTAGTATTCAATTCCGTTGCACCGATCAAAGATATTGATTTCTATCCGGGGCGCGAAGATGTCATTTTGATTGCGGTACAAAATGGCATCTACGTCATAGAGATTGACGCTCGCAAATATCAGAATTTTCAACCCGTCTATAAAGGAATTGACCCGTACTTTGTGCTTTCGGGTAATACCTTATACATCAAGGACAAGGATAATTTCTTCAAAATCAATCTCTAGGAACAAGCTCTAAGATACACACCCTCATAACTTGAGAGAGTGTGTATAATATCTATAAAGGGTACAAAGAGGACGAGGTAAGCGTTACCTGGGAGTTTTGCGACTCCTCACGAAAAAGATCATATGGAAAAGCAAGAACAGAAAAAAAGCGACGGAACGAAGATCGTTCATGTCGTTCCCATTTCCAAAGGTATCACCAAAGAACAATTAACCTATTTCAGCGCAAAAGACATTGAGCCCGGGTTTATTGTGTCTGTGCCTCTTCGCAGTAAAATGGCAGATGCGCTGGTGCTCAGTGTTGAAAGTGCCGAAATTTCAAAAACAGAACTCAAATCGTCTTCTTACTCAATAAAAAAGATAGGCGATATAAAAGCGCGGCATTTTTTCCTTCCCTCTTTTGTAAGAGCCGCATTGGAAGCGGCGCATTACTATGGCGGTACGAGCGGAGCGCTCATATACGCGCTCACTCCAAGCGCGCTTTCTTCGTACTCCGCTTCGGTACTCCCCAAAGAAAAATCCGCTGTAACGGGCACGGAAGAAACACTCAAGGTCAGACAGGAACCATTACTTGTACAATCGGAAGACAAAGATCGCATTTCCACCTATAAAAGCATCATCCGTGAAGAATTCGCCAAACGCGCTTCGGTGTTTTTTTGTCTTCCCGAAATAAGCGAAATAGAACACATGAAAGCGACCCTGGAGAAAGGTATTGAGGACTAC
>JANLHH010000029.1 GCA_024654605.1 Patescibacteria group bacterium
GACGATTATTGAAATTGACCCGCACTATTTCCGGCCCACCGAAGTTGAATCATTGCTTGGTGATCCAACCAAAGCAAAGAAAGAACTCGGCTGGGAAGCGGAGACCTCCTTTGAAGAATTGGTCAAAGAAATGGTCGCGACCGACCTCGAGGAAGCAAAGAGAGATGTCCATCTGGAGCAAGGAGGATTTAAAACGAAACAGCGCCATGAATAGTATGCAAAAAAACTCTAAAATTTATGTTGCGGGACACAGAGGGCTTGTGGGTTCCGCTATTGTGCGGGCATTGCGCGAGCAAGGCTATGACAACCTCGTCTTGAAAACAAGACAGGAGTTGGACTTGCTTGATCAGATGGCGGTAAAAAATTTTTTTGAGCAAGAAAAACCCGAATATGTTTTTCTTGCCGCGGCAAAAGTTGGAGGCATCATGGCGAATAAAACCCACCCTGCCGACTTTATCTATAGTAATCTCACCATTCAAACAAATATCATTCATAATGCCTATATACAAGGAGTAAAAAAATTATTGTTCCTGGGAAGTTCTTGTATCTATCCGAAATTATGTCCGCAGCCAATCAAAGAAGAATATCTACTGACATCAGAACTTGAACCGACCAATAAAGCGTACGCACTAGCAAAGATCGCGGGAATCTACATGTGCCAATCATATAACGAACAATACGGTACGAACTTTATCTCCCTCATGCCAACCAATCTCTACGGCCCGAACGACAACTTTGATCTTACTGAAGCTCATGTCATGCCAGCAATGATGAGAAAATTCCACGAAGCCAAGATTAAAAAAGAACGCAGTGTATCTGTATGGGGAACAGGAAACGCGAAACGAGAATTTTTACATGTAAATGACTTGGCGCTTGCGAGTGTGTTTTTGATGAATCAATATGATAACTCTGATATCATTAATGTCGGCACCGGAGAAGATGTGACCATAAAAGAACTCGCGGAAAAAATAAAAGCTGTCGTGGGATATGAAGGCGAGATTGTCTGGGACACAACCAAACCCGACGGTACGCCCCGTAAACTGCTTGACGTCACCAAGCTCCACGCCCTCGGGTGGAAACATTCCATATCGCTTGATGACGGAATTGCGGAAACCTACGAATGGTATAAGAAAAATAATGAGTAAGATAACTGTTATAAAGCCG
>JANLHH010000031.1 GCA_024654605.1 Patescibacteria group bacterium
AAGGAGACAGCTTCTTCGGTTGTGTCTGTGCTTTGTGCTCTGCCTCTGAGAGAGACTTTCCATTGAGGTACCATTGCTGGGTCCCGTCGCGCCGCACAACAGCAGGGCCATCTTCACGGTGGAGCTTTCCATTGAGGTACCAATGCTGGGTCCCGTCGCGCCGCACAATGGCCGGGCCATCTTCACGGTGGAGCTTTCCATTGAGGTACCATTGCTGGGAACCGTCAGAGTCCACAATGGCCGGGCCGTCTTCACGGTGGAGCTTTCCATTGAGGTACCATTGCTGTGTACCGTCGGACCACTCAATGGCCGGGCCGTCTTCACGGTGGAGCTTTCCATTGAGGTACCAATGCTGGGAACCGTCAGAGTCCACAATGGCCAGGCCATCTTCCCTGTGACGCTTTCCATTGAGGTACCAATGCTGGGAACCGTCAGAGTCCACAATGGCCAGGCCATCTTCCCTGTGACGCTTTCCATTGAGGTACCAATGCTGTGCACCGCCAGAGTAGACAATGGCCGGGCCGTCTTCACGGTGGAGCTTTCCATTGAGGTACCAATGCTGGGTCCCGTCAGAGTCCACAACAGCAGGGCCATCTTCCCTGTGAAGCTTTCCGTTGAGGTACCAACGCTGGGTCCCGTCGGGCAACACCTTGACAATGTACTCAATGGTCTGATTTGCCTTGTTCATGATCTAGATTATACCATAGGTTAAGTAGGAATACACCCGCTCTCAGTCAGGCACCGATGTGACATCGGTTACACAACTAAAGACCCAATAAGTGGGAAGAACAAAATCAACGTAATGTGAATGACCAAGTGCACAAGGAAACATTTTCTTCAAGTCAGCAATGAATTGCTGACCCGCCGCCCCAACGTCCTTACGCATTCGCACGAGAGGCGCAATCCGGAATTGAACAAAAAATCCACCCTCATCGCTGTATGCAGTCGAGTACAGAGTCTCTCCGAGACTCTCAATAAGAATCTCGCCCATGTTTTCACAACGAACCGAAGCGTTCAACTTTCCAACCAGGTCCAAAATCCGCAAGGTGATATCACGATTGCGAGGCCTTTGAAGATTACGCATTGTGTACTCGTAACAGACACCAGCATTGGTTTGGATTACCTTGTTTCTTTCATTCATTTTTACCATGATCTAGATCTTACCAGGTTTATAGGTTGTTTACATCACGGTGTAACCCGCCTGGGTAAGCACCGAAATCAGTACATCAAAAGGAATGTAACACTGTGTTTCCTGCGCATTCCATGCCGTGCCGCCCACGGACACGGTAATGCATACCCCATCATCTTCGGGGACGATGTTGATATCCTTGCAAGGGATCGAGAAGTTTGCACCCCGCTGAAAATCATCATGCTCAAAAAGGAGCCACCCATCATCTCGCCTGTCGTCCATCATAATCATAATATTACCACATAATGACCCGGTTTACACCTTTAAGGCACCAGAATCACATGCTCCCGTGAGGGTCTTGATGAAGCCTTTATACATGGAGAAGGCATCCATCCACTTGAGGGTGGTGAGGTGCTGGTGGGCCCATCGTCGCTTCCAGGTGTCAACCTGAGTCTCAAGACGTCGACACTCGGCATTCGCCATACGCAACTCGGCTTTGAGGTCGCCAATTTCAAATTGTTTACGGAGCAATGCTTCTTGAATTTCCACGATGACTACCCCTTTGTGTTCTGCCAGGTATCCTTGTCTTTACTCATGATCCGATCTTACCATAAATGAATGTGGTTTGCATCACTTATCAGAGCCAACTTCCGGATTCGAACCGAAGACCTGGTGTTTACAAAACACCTGCTCTACCAACTGAGCTAAGAAGGCGAATCACGTTTGGCACTCCCTGCGGGTATCGATCCCGCTTCTCCGGCGTGAAAGGCCAGTGACTTAGCCAGTGGTCGAAGGGAGCAAACGATCGCAGGCGTCGCGATTTTGGATCGCTTAGTACCCGTAACGGGCCTCAAGCTCTGCAAAATAACCGTCACTCAATTCCTGCAAATGAGTGAACCCATCGGTCAATTCAAAATGAAGATGCTTTGTAGAAATCTTCCCAGCAAGCCATTGCTCAATAAATTTCATATTTTCTCCTTTCCGTTGGAACTGTCCGACTTCATGATTTAATTCTACCAGGTTTTGGTGTTGATTACATCTGGTGGATGTGGAGGGATTCGAACCCCCAAGCCCAAAGGCGACTGGTTTACGGCCAGTGTGCTTTCCATTTTGTTTCTTTTTTAATCTTATTCTACCACTCGCGTGGGTTGATTACACAATCAAAACTGTGCCGCAAGTACCTGATTTGTTCGAGGAAACTGACGCTTCAAATCCGGCGGAATATCACCATCATCGTCACCCATCACAAGGGCGTCAATTTCTTCATCCGTGGGAACACACCCACCGTTCAACCTGACGTCAGTTGAAAGGGCTGTCAACAACTGACTCTCTTTCACTCGAACTCTTGAATCAGCCCACAAAACGTCGTTGATCTTGTTGACCGCTAGGGTAATCTCCAAACTCGTATCTTTATCCATGATCCGATCTTACCACTTTTTAAAGGAATTTACACTACTAACGTGTCAAAGTCAACCTTGGACTTCGTACTTTTCATTCAAGGAATCCAAAAACAAATCTTTCGCGTCATCATATTCCCATTCGTGTTTGACCGCCAACTCGGACGCGGCGCCAATCAATTTGACCAATTGACATTTGATGCGAATCTGTGATTCACACCTTGCCGCCTCGCGCTTCGTGCGCATCTCTTCAATTTTGTTTAACATGTTCTGAACAGCATCTTGTAGATCGTCGAGGTTTTCTTCGTCAGAAACCGACCAAGGTGGATCAACGACCTGGCAGCTTTCGGTGAAAATGTACTCACCAGTAAATGCACAAATTCTGTCTTTGTCACGGCAGTCTTCCTCAGATTCTCCATCCTCAACATCGCCGTCGGTCACAAAAACAAACTGATCAGGCTCTTTGTTATCAAGTTCCAGGTGATTGTTGTATGGATTTACTTTCTTGTCACAACAACCACATTTTGAATGATTTTTATCTTTATCCATGATCTAGATCTTACCACAAGAAGTATGGTTTTGCACAGAGCTCACTCCTTCGGAGTGAGCACATAATCTACGCCATCGATTGTCACTGTCTGCCC